>CACFEM010000057.1 GCA_902565325.1 uncultured Pelagibacteraceae bacterium | reverse complement strand
TCCCACTAAATTACCTACGATTGTTTTTTCAGAAATAATTAAATCAACTGCTAATGATTTAATTTCTTCTCCGTATCCAACAATGTAGTAAAAACCACCATTGGAAGTCATTTGAATTCCCATGGCAGTAGATCCTTTTTCACCTACGAAATCGATAACAGCTTCTGAACCTTTTCCTTTAGTTAGTTCTTGAACTTTTTCAATTTCGTTTCCATCAATTAAAACTCCGTGATCACCACCAAGTTCCATTGCATGTTTTAAAGCTGCTTCAGATTTCTCAACTATAATAATGTCAGCTGCACACATAGCTTTCAAACATTGAATAGCGATATGACCTAAACCTCCTGCACCGATTATTGTACAGCTTTGACCTGGCAATAAATGTCTAGTTGCCTTTTTAACAACTCTATAAGCTGTAAGACCTGCATCTGAAAAAGGTGCAACATCTTTAGGTGCTAAAACTTTTGGAAGCTTAATTAAATTTCTAACACTTGTTTTTAATAACTCTGAATATCCTCCTTCTTTAATACTTAAACCAGGAAATGCTCCTGCAGCAGCATGCATATCATTACCTCTTCTACAATCTAAACAAGTACCACCCGTTCCTGATATTAATGGGTGCAAAATGACTGGGTCACCTTTTTTATATTCTGTAACATCTTTACCTACGTCCTCTACCCATCCTGCATTTTCATGTCCCATCACACATGGTAACAATGTTCCATCTGGATCTTGAATATGTTTCCATACTCCTTCAATAATATGTAAATCTGTTCTGCAAACTCCTGCAGCACCAATTTTAACAATTACATCTGATGCCTTCTCAATCTTAGGATCTGGCATTTCTTCACCTGTAACCCAAACTTTTTCTTTCATTTCTGGGTCATACTTGTGCAAAACCTGTGCTTTCATCGCTTTCTCTCCCTTTTAATTTTAAAAAGCTTATTAAAAAATTGAAGTCCAATGGAGTCAATGCCGCTTTTAAGTGTTCAAATAGTTAACAAATACAACCTGTGGTTAGTTGTTGAATAGTCTATTTTTATTTATCTTTCAAAAATGGGAAATTTATCTTCAACAAGCAAAGAATTTAAAAATATTCTTAAAAAAAGAGGAATGATGTCCTATGAGATGGGCAAAGAAATTTCTGATAGCTGGTCGAGGTGTATTGCTGAGGGGCTTAATCCATTTCAGGATCCAAAACAAAGCGTTGTATCTTCAATTGAATTAAAAGAGATTAAAGAAAAAAATGAGGCTCTTAGAAAAATAGTTCTTCCTGAATTAGAACTTTTATACTCTCAAATTGCTGGTACCAATTTTATGGTCGCGTATTCAGACGAGAATGGTTTAGTACTTGATACAATTTATGACAAAACTTGTCTTCAAACGGATGTAGGTAAAACTGTTATACCAGGGTCTATATGGGCTGAGAAAGTTTGTGGTACAAATGGTTTAGGATTATCCGTTGAATTAAAGAAACCAACAATAGTTTCTGGAAAAGAACATTTTTTTATAGCACATGAAAATATATCTTGTTTTGCAAGTCCAATAATCAATTATGACGGTAAAACTATTGGAATTATAGATGCCTCAACTGACTATATGTCAAGAGAACAACACACTCTGGCTTTAGTGAAACTTGCGACTAGAAGTATCGAAACAAAATTATTTTTGAAAAAGTTTAAGCATGAATTAATTTTATCCTTTCATCCTCGTGAAGAATATTTATCAACAACAAGTGTTGGTTTGTTGGCTGTTAATGGAGATGGTCTAATAGTAGGTGCAAACAGTAATGCTAAAATTATGCTTAATGGATTAGTAGATCTGAAAAACGAAAATTTTAATAAAATTTTTACTAATTCATTTTCATCTATTGCATCAGATTTATTAAATAATAAAACATTAAAAATTACTGATCATTTAGGCTCATCTGTTTTTGTGGTCAAAAGTCAAATTTTTAAGGAAAACAAATTTGTTGAAACAAAAAAAGAAAAGAAAAGGAGTACTTGTAAAAATTGTGAAGATACAAAAATCAAAAGAGAGAAATGTACATTAATAAGATCAACTTTCGATGAAACAAATAATATTTCTGCGACTTCTAGAAAATTAGGTGTTTCTAGAACAACAATTTATAAGCATTTACAATAAATTTATTTAGTCAATTGGATAGTCCCAAGCATTACCACCTATAACTTTAGAAATTGCTGAAAAGTCTTTAGTATCATTTCCTTCTTTACAAAATTGATCATAAATTTCTAGAGCCATTTTTCCTAACGGTGTTTCAGCATTTACACTTTTCGCACAATCGTTTGCAAGTTTTAGATCTTTATTCATCATTCCTGCAGAGAAACCCGGACGATAATTATTATTTGAAGGCGTGCCATCAATTAAACCAGGCAAAGGTGGATAAACAGAAATTGGCCAACTGTTACCTGATGCATTTTTCATAATTTCATGAACTTTTTTAATATCTATATTTAATCTTTTTGCTAACATTAA
>CACFEM010000056.1 GCA_902565325.1 uncultured Pelagibacteraceae bacterium | reverse complement strand
TTATTCAAACAATTATCTCTCTATAAACTTAGATCAAAAGTTGAAATTCTTAATTTAAGTAATGAATTTGTTGTGGCAGCATTTTCTTATGAAAAATTCTTAACTTTTGATGAAGCAAAAGATCAACCTGGATGCACAATTAAATATAGAGAAGATCCAATATTTTTAGATCCAAGAAATAAGGATTTGGGTGCGAGATTGGTTATTAATTTAGAAAAACTTTATTTATCTTTAAAAAAACTAGATCTTCACGATGCAAACTTGAAAGAATATTATTCATTAAGTCATAGTCTCGGAATAGTGCCAAAAGATTTAAATAAATTAAAAGACAAATTGTTTGGTATTGAATGCAATTTTGAAGAATTAAATGGAATTGATTTCAAAAAAGGCTGTTATGTTGGCCAAGAAAATACAGCACGAATTAAATTAAAGAACAAGCTTTCAAAAAGATTGTTTCCAATAAATGTAATTAATGGAAGACTGCACGAAGGCGAAAGTATTTATAATAATGAAGTAGAAATAGGTAAGGTTTTAATTGATAGCGACTACCCTTTTGCTTTAATTAAATACTTAAACGAAAACTTTGATGAAAAAGCAAATTTTAAAACTAAAGAAGCTTCAATAAATATCAATAAACCGGATTGGATAAAAAATTAATTTTCTTATTTAAATAAATAAACAATCATTAAAATTATAAAAACTACAATAATCCAAATACTTAAATTTTTAAGAAATTGATTTAACTGAGAATTTGATTGTAAAAAACTTGGTAGAATTAAAAGCAAAACCCCAACCATAAATATTACTGAAAGCAATTTATCCATCAAAAACTCCTATATAAAATTCACTTTGGTGCGGTCGGAGAGACTCGAACTCTCATGGACTAGGTCCACACGGCCCTCAACCGTGCCTGTCTACCAATTTCAGCACGACCGCGATATGTCCCATAATAAATGAATGACAATCATGATTCAAATTGGTAAAAATCCTCATGGAATTTACACAAGAAGTGCGTAAAGCAACAGATCCTATTTATCAAAAAATTTCTAAGGTTATGCCTGAAATTGAATGGTCTGTGCATGCTCCATACATTCATAAAATTAATAAATTAAAAAAAGAAAAGAATGCTGTAATTTTAGCCCACAATTATCAAACTCCAGAAATTTATCATGGTGTTGCAGATTTTTCTGCAGATTCTCTTGCCTTAGCAATTGAAGCCTCAAAAACCTCAGCTGATATAATTTTAATGGCTGGGGTACATTTCATGGCAGAAACTGCAAAATTAATGAGTCCTAATAAAAAAGTTATTCTACCAGATATGGATGCTGGCTGTTCTTTATCATCATCTATTACAGGTAAAGATGTTAGACTACTAAAAGAAAAATACCCTGACGTTCCTGTTGTATCTTATGTCAACACTTCAGCAGAAGTTAAGGCTGAAACAGATGTTTGTTGTACATCTGCGAATGCAGTTAAAATAGTTAAATCACTTGGAGTAAAAAGAGTAATATTTTTACCTGATGATTATTTGGCTAAATATGTTGCTTCTCAAACTGATGTTGAAATTATTTCTTGGAAAGGAATTTGTATTGTTCATGATCAATTTAATAAAAAAGAGATAGAGGATATAAGAAAAAATAATCCTGGAATTAAAATTATAGCACACCCAGAGTGTCCTCCTGATGTAATTGAAGCAAGTGATTTCGCTGGATCAACATCTGGAATGATAAAATATGTAAAAGATAATCAACCAAAAAAAGTAATGATGGTTACTGAGTGTTCAATGAGTGACAATATCCAAATAGAAAATCCAAATGTAGACTTTGTTAAACCATGTAATATGTGTCCTCATATGAAAAAAATTACACTTCCAAAAATATTAGATTGTTTAGAAAATGAGACTGGTGAAATTATTATGGACAAAGAAACAATTGAGAAAGCCAGAATATCCGTAGAGAGAATGGCAGCAATTGGCAGATAATTAAGTGTCAAAAATAAAACTAAGCAAAGAATTTATCAAAAGTACTGTTAAGCTTGCATTAAACGAAGATCTTTATCCTTCAGGAGATATCACTTCAAGTTTAATTAAAGATGATAAAATTGTAACGGTTAAATTAATTGCAAATCAAATTGCAATTGTTGGAGGATTATTATTTGCTAAACAAACTTTTGCGCTAATTGATGATAAAATAAAATTCATTATTAAGAAAAAAGATGGTTCTAAAGTTAAAAAAGGAAATCTAGTAGCTTTAATTAAAGGTAATGCAAAAAATATTCTAATCGCTGAAAGAGTAGCTTTAAATTTTTTGTCTCACATTTCTGGAATAGCAACTAAAACAAATGAGTTTGTTAAATTAGCAGGAAAAAAAACTAAAATTTGTTGCACAAGAAAAACAATTCCTAATTTAAGAGTTATACAAAAATATGCTGTTAAATTAGGAGGTGGCACAAATCATAGATTTAATTTAAGCGATGAATATTTAATTAAAGATAACCATATTGCTAGTTCAGATTTAAAAACTTTAGTCTTAAAAGCAATAAAAAATAAAAAAGG
>CACFEM010000055.1 GCA_902565325.1 uncultured Pelagibacteraceae bacterium | reverse complement strand
ATTCTCTTTATTTTCTGCTTTTGTTTTAATGTCTTCACTGATAATTTCCTGTTTTAACTCTAGTATTTCATTATCTTTTTCTTGAATATTATAAAACCAAACATGATTGCAAGATCCACATTGCAAATCCCTACCTTCATCTGGTATTAAAGAAATATCAATTTTGAATTTCTTGTTACAATTTGGACAAGTAATAATCATGCTTCGTTATATAACAGATTTTAATCAAATTTCTTTTAATTTTGGCTTCTTTATACATTGAAATTATCAATAACTGCTGTATTAGTACTCGGATCGGAGTGTAGCGCAGCCTGGTAGCGCATCTGGTTTGGGACCAGAGGGTCGCAGGTTCGAATCCTGCCACTCCGACCATCATTTATGAAAAAAGCTATTATTTACATTCCAAATAAAAATCCGATGCAATCTGGATTAGCAAAAAACGATAAATGGATTTTAGAATTTAAAACAAAAGATCCAACAAAAAATCCTTTAATGGGTTGGGAGAGTTCTTCTGATACCTATACAGAATTAAAATTAGAATTTTCTTCAAAGGAATTAGCAATTAACTATGCAAAAAAAAAGAAGATAGATTTTGAATTAATTGAACCTCGTAAAAGAAAAACTGTAAAGAAATCCTACGCTGATAATTTTTTAAAGTAAATAATGTTTAGATTTTTTACACAACGAAATTGGTTTCTATGGTCATGGTTTGGTTCAGCAATTATTCTATCATCACTTTGGATTCAGGTAAAAATTGATGTTAAAATAAACGAGTGGTTTGGTGAATTTTATGACATGATTCAAAAAGCGTTAGGTGCACCAAATTCAATTACTATAGAAGAGTATTGGGCCAGCCTATTGTCATTTATTACATTGGCTGCCATGTATGTAGGAGTTGCTGTCATAGTCAGTTTTTTTACTTCACACTATTTGTTCAGATGGAGAACAGCAATGGTAGAATGGTACCACAGTGTATATGACAAAGCTCGAAAAATAGAAGGAGCCGCACAAAGAGTACAAGAAGATACAATCAAATTTTCAAGAATAATGGAGTCGTTAGGTACAAGTTTAATTGAAGCATTAATGATCTTGATCGAGTTTATGCCTATATTATTTGGTTTAAGTATTGGAATACCTATTTTCTTTTTTGGTGATTGGGATTATGGTCTAATTGTTGGTGCATTGATCTGGTCTGTAGGAGGAACAATATTTTTAATAGTGCTTGGGCTTATCCTGAGATTAGTTGGTGTTGAATACGATCTACAAAAAAAAGAAGCTGCCTATAGAAAAATTCTTGTAATAGCCGAAGATGATGGAACTGTAAGACCAAAAACTATTGAAGAATTATTTGATGGAGTAAGAAATATTCATTTTTTAAGTTATATAAGGTACTTATATTTTAATATTGGGAGAATAGCTTATTTACAAGCTAATGTTTTATCAGCATATGTATTTTTAGCACCTGCAATTGTTGCTGGAGCTGTTACACTTGGTGTTATGCAACAAATAATAAGAGCATTTGGAAGAGTAGAGGGATCAATGCAGTATATTTTAAAAGCATGGCCTACAATCATAGAGCTTGCTAGTGTGTATAAACGTTTAAGAGAATTTGAGTCAAAGATCAATAATCCAGTGTCAATTGAAGAAAAAATTTAATGACAATCGACAAAAGTTTTATAGATCAATTTATAAATGTATCTTCAAAAGCAGCATTATCTTCTTCATATTTAGTTGGTAAAAAAGATAAAATTGCAGCTGATAAAGCTGCGGTAGATTCCATGAGATCTGAGTTAAATAAAATGAATATTCAGGGAGAAATAGTTATAGGTGAAGGCGAATTAGATGAAGCACCTATGCTTTATATTGGAGAGAAGGTTGGCAATAAAAATGGACCTGAACTAGATATAGCTGTTGATCCTTTGGAAGGTACAAACTTTGCTGCACATAATCTTCCAGGTGCCCTTTCAGTAATTGCTATCTCAGAAAAAAATAATTTATTAAATGCACCTGAAACGTATATGGAGAAAATTTCAACTAGAGTAACAGAAAAAAATGTAATTGATTTAGATTTCTCAGTTAAAAAAAATATTAGTAATTTAAGTGACTATTTAAATAAAAATCCTGAAAATATTACCGCATGTATTCTCGATCGGCCAAGACACACTAAAATAATTGATGAACTAAAACAATTAAAAGTTAAGCTAAAATTAATTTCAGATGGTGATGTATCTGGAGCTTTATTAGTTACAGATAAAAGACACAAAGTTGATATATTTTTGGGAATTGGAGGGGGGCCAGAAGGTGTATTGGCTGCTTCGGCTTTAGATTCTTTTGACTGTAGTTTTCAAGGAAGATTTTTATTTCAAACTGATGAAGATAAATCTAGAGCAAAAAAAATGGGTATAAATGACCTAAAAAAAAAATATGAATTAAAAGAAATAGTTTCTGGTGATTCTATTTTCTGTGCAACTGGCATTACTACAGGTGACCTGGTTTCAGGAATAGAAATTCAAGGTAACGAATTTATTTCAGAAACTTTAGTGACACATAAATCATCTGGGCTAAAAAAAGTCATAAAACAGAAACAAAAAATATAATGATTAGCTTGATTAATTATTGATTATACAATAAAAAGCAGCAATTCGGTCCCTTCGTCTATCGGTTAGGACACGTGGTTTTCATCCTCGAAAGAGGGGTTCGATTCCCCTAGGG
>CACFEM010000054.1 GCA_902565325.1 uncultured Pelagibacteraceae bacterium | reverse complement strand
GTAGGAGAATGTGTGTCATTATCTGATTTAAAAAGATTAACTTTAATTTATACTAAAATCTTAGATAATTACTTTAAGTGAAAACTGGCTTAATAACATCAGATACATCTCAAAATCATAATACAGGTCCTGGGCATCCAGAACAAATAGCAAGGGTATCAGTCATAGTAGAAAATTTTAAAAAGCTTAATAATAAAAATCTTATATGGAAGAAACCATCTAAAGTTTCAGATGATATTCTATTAACCACACATGAAAATAATTATTTAAATTTAGTAAAAAATTCTTTCCCAAAAAAAGGTTTTTCTTCGCTTGATGGCGATACAATCATTTCACCTGGAAGCAAAGACGCAATCTTCGATGCAGTTGGATCAATAATTGCTGCAATTGATGGGGTGGAAAAAAAAAGAATTTAGAAATGCATTCTGTAGTGTTCGACCTCCTGGACATCATAGTTCGCAAAATAAGGCTGCTGGTTTTTGCATTTTAAATTCAGTGAGTATTGGTGCAAATTATTTGTTGAAAAAATATAAATATAAGAAAGTTGCAATAATAGATTTTGATGTACATCACGGTAATGGAACACAGGATATTTTTTATGAAAATGAAAATGTTCTTTTTATATCAACTCACCAATACCCCTACTACCCAGGAACTGGTTCAGAACAAGAAAGAGGTAAATTTAACAACATCTTTAATATACCTTTGCCAGCTGGCATAAGTTCAGAAGAATATTTAAACGTATTTGACCGTGTATTAAAAAAATTAGAAGAGTTTAGACCAGAGTTTATATTGATTAGCGCTGGTTTTGACGCCCATGAAGATGACCCTCTCGCTCAATTTAATTTAAAAACAGAGGATTATTTTACTATTACTAAAAGAGTATTAGAGACTTCTAAAAAGTTTTGTAATGGAAAAGTTGTTTCAATTTTAGAGGGCGGTTATGACCTAAATGCACTTCGAGACAGCACTAAAAGACACGTTGATGCTCTTTTAGAATTTAATTGATAATTCTTAAGAAAACTCTAAATAAAAAATCTTCATGAAATTATATAAAATAAAAAAATCTGGAATTGATAATAAAGGTAGAGGGCTTTATGCAACTCGTGACATTAAAGAGGGAACCAAAATAATTGATTATGTTGGAAAACTTATAACAAAAAAACAAACACAAGATTCTGATAAGTACGATAATAGTAAACCAATATATTTATTCACAATAAATAAAAGATACGATCTAGATGGGGATTTTCCATGGAATACCGCAGGTTTAATTAATCATTCTTGTGATAATAATTGTGATTACGATGGAAAGGGATTGAAAATTTGGGTCAAAGCAATCAAAGATATTAAAAAAGGTGAGGAGTTTACCTGTGATTATGGATTTGGTTATGATGAAAACTACAAACAATTTCCTTGTAAATGTAAATCAAAAAACTGCTGTGGGTATATTGTAAGAGCTGAGTCTAGATGGCGAATAAATAAAAAGTTTGCTATGAGCAATAAAAATAAATTAATAAAGAACTCTAAATAAAAATAAACCATTTGGTGGTGCTGGAGGGGCACACAGCGTTCTTTTTTTTGACTTAAATCTCTTTTCAAAAGTTTTCAAATCCCATTTAGTTTCTCCCAAGTATTTTAAACAACCAACCATAGATCTAACCTGATGTTGTAAAAATGATTGTGAACTAAATTCAAATTCAATTTTATTTTTTGATGATTTAATTTTAATTGATTTAATAGTTTTAATTGGACTTTTAGCGTGACAGCTTGAAGATCTAAAAGTTGAATAATCATTAGTTCCTAATAACTTTTTTGCACCCTTTTTCATTAATTCTAAATTTAAAGGCCTACGAACATGCCATGCTCTATTTTTTTCAATTATTGGTTGGCTTATTTGATTAAAAATAAAGTATTTATAAATTCTTTGTTTTGCTGAAAATCTCGCATGAAATTTATTATTTCTTTTTTTAATATTTTTAATTGCAATGTCTTTTAAGTTCAAAAAATGATTAATGGATTTTAAAAATTTAATTTTATCGGTTATTTTATTTTTGCAATCAAAGTGTGCAGATTGCTCAAATGCATGAACCCCTGCATCAGTTCTTCCTTGACCATGTAAAACAATTTTTTCTTTTAATAATTTTGATAATTTTTCTTGAATTAATCCTTGAATTGTTGGGCCCTTTTTTTGAATTTGCCATCCTCTAAAATTTGTTCCCACATACTCAATAAGTATTTGATATCTATTCATTATATAAATGAACCCTTTTTAATTTGTGTTCCTAAAACAAATTCTCCAATACTTTGAGGCTTTTTTCCTTGTCTTTGTATTTCTTTAATTTTTATTGATTTTTTGTCTCCACACGAAATTTCTAAATAGTCAGATAAAACCTCACCTGGTTTTCCTTGCGCTTGTCCAATTTCTGCTTTTAATATTTTATATCTCTCACCGTTAAACATGAAATAAGCTCCCGGAACTGGATATAGTCCATTTATTTTACCAATTATAATTTTAGCATCCTCTTTCCAATTAATTTGCCCCTCTATTTTTTGAATTTTTGATGCGTATGTTGCTGATGAGTGATCTTGCTCTATAAAGTTTGCTTTATCCTCATATATATCATCTATATTATCTAAAATTTTCTCTGCAGCCAAACTTGATAGCTTTTCATTAATATCTTCAGCATTTAAATTATTTTCGATATTAATTTTATAAATATTACATACCGGTCCTGTATCTAGTTCCTCCCCTATTTTCATAATACTAATTCCTGTCTCTTTATCTAAATTCATAATTGATCTTTGAATAGGGGCAGCGCCTCTCCACTTTGGAAGAATAGATGTATGTATGTTAATAAATCCTTTTTTAGTTAAATTTAAATATGACTTTGGTATAATTTGACCATAAGCAACAACTATTGCCAAATCTGCCTCTAA
>CACFEM010000053.1 GCA_902565325.1 uncultured Pelagibacteraceae bacterium | reverse complement strand
GGAAAATTTGTGCAATTCCTCTAGGTGGATATGTAAAATTTTTTGGAGATAGGAATGTTTATTCACAAGCTGATCATCAAGAAATCTTAGAAAAATATAACGAAGAGGAACGGGAAAAATTATTTATTTTAAAACCTTTATATCAGAGAGTTCTAATAGTATTTGGTGGTCCTTTAGCTAATTTTTTATTAGCTTTAGCAATATTTTTTTCAATTTATACCTTTGTAGGTAAAGATTTTACTCCTGCAGTCATTAATGAAGTTCAAAAAGATAGTCCTGCAATGGCAGGAGGGCTAAAAGCTGAGGATATAATTTTAGAAATAGACGGTAATGAGGTTAAAAGCATTATGGAGGTTTCTAAATTTATCACCATGTCTACTGGTGATTTTATAGACTTTAAAGTTAAGCGTTCTTATGATGAATTAATACTAAAAGTTAAACCCAATATAGTTGAAGGTGATGATGGATTGGGTAACAAAATTAATAAAAGAATGGTTGGCATTAAGCTTGGTGCCTACAATAATAAAGTTAACCATGTTAAATTAGGACCTGCCCAGGCTTTATATCATGCAGGTTATGAAGTTTATTTTGTAAGCGTTTCTTCACTGAAATACATCGGAGGAATGATTTTAGGTAAAGCAGATACTTCTCAATTGGGAGGTCCAATTAGAATTGCAAAAATTTCAGGACAAGTTGCAACTTTTGGAGTGTTGGCATTCATTAGTATGATGGCCTATATTTCAATAAGTTTAGGACTTATTAATCTATTTCCAATACCAATGTTAGATGGAGGTCATTTAATGTTTTATGCATTTGAGAAAGTTTTAGGCCGACCTTTATCTCAAAAAACTCAAGAAGGTTTTTTTCGAATCGGATTGTTTTTGTTGCTATCATTAATGTTTTTCACCACATTTAATGATCTAAAAGACCTAGGTTTATTTAGATAATTCACATTGTAAAATGTTTTAAAAAGTCAATAAATCCAACGTTTATTTAAGTTTTTACAAGATATTGTGTGTTTTAAAAAAATAAGCACTAAAAAAAAGCTTGATTTATCAACGTTTATGACAAGTATATTTATTAACCAACAAAACCGGAGCTAAAATGAACAAAAAACAACTAATTGCTAAGCTTTCTGGCTCATTAAATTTGAGCAAAGCAGATGCTGAGCGAACTTTTGATACAATTACCAACACTATTTTAGATGCTCTAAAAGGTGATGATTCAGTAAAAATTGCTGGATTTGGTACGTACAAAGTAGCTAAGAGAAAAGCAAGAGTTGGAAGAAACCCAAGAACGGGTGAGCAGATTCAAATTGCTGCTTCTCAAAAAGTAAAATTCTTACCAGCTAAAGCTTTAAAAGAAGTATTCAACAGATAATATTCTTTTTCAATAGCCCTAAACGTTATAAAAGCACGTTTAGGGCTATTTCTATATGCAAAAACTGCATAGCCAATTTTCCTAATCAGCGTTAGTTTTAAAAATTAATAAAACTATAAGACACCACTTAAACAAGTGGAGGTCTAATGACTAAAATAATAAAAAAAGTATCAGCACCGATTCTTAGTTTAATATTTTTATTAAACATGAGTAGTGCAGGTATGGCAGAGACAACTGTCTCTGGAGAAGTTCAAGCGATATTTAACTCGCTTCTATTTTTAATTTGTGGTTTCCTTGTGATGTTCATGGCGGCAGGCTTTGCGATGCTAGAATCTGGTATGGTAACTTCAAAAAGTGTATCAGTAATTTGTGCTAAAAATATAGGTCTTTATTCAATTGCCGGAATTATGTTTTGGCTTTTTGGTTATAATTTAGCTTATGGAATTCCTGAAGGAGGATACATTGGAACATTTACACCTTGGTCAGATGCAAGTGCAGTTGACACGGGTTATGCTGATGGATCAGACTGGTTCTTCCAAATGGTATTCTGTGCAACAACAGTTTCAATTTGTTCAGGTGCTATGGCTGAGAGAATTAAGCTATGGCCGTTTTTCTTATTTGCAGCTATTTTAGCTGGAATTATTTATCCAATCGTTATGGGTTGGCAATGGGGTGGAGGCTGGTTAGCAGAACTAGGCTTCTCTGATTTTGCTGGTTCAACATTAGTACACTCAACAGGTGGTGCAGCTGCTTTAGCAGGTATCATGTTGTTAGGTGCTAGATATGGAAGATTTGATAGCAAAGGTGAGGCGAAAGCAATTAAACCTTTTGCTGCTTCTTCAATTCCATTAGTAACTGTTGGAGTATTCATATTATGGTTAGGTTGGTTTGGATTCAATGGTGGATCTCAACTAGCTATTGGAACATTTGATGATGCAGTTGCTGTATCAAGTATATTTATCAATACTAATCTTGCTGCTTGTGGTGGTGTTATGGCTGCTGCAATAATTACAAGATTAATGTTTGGTAAAACAGATGTAATTCAAATGTTAAACGGAGCAATTGGTGGTCTTGTAGCTATTACAGCTGAACCATTAGCGCCAACACCTTTAGCAGCAATTTTCATTGGAGCAGTAGGTGGATTAATAGTAGTATTTGGAACTAAATTATTATTCAGTTTCAAACTTGACGATGTTGTAGGTGCAATTCCAGCTCACATGTTTGCTGGAATTTGGGGAACACTAGCAGTACCATTAACAAACGCTGATGCATCGTTTAGTGCACAATTAATCGGTGTGCTTTCAATTAACATTTTTGTGTTTGCTGTGTCCTATATAATCTGGTCAATAATGAAAGCTACGTTTGGAATTAGATTAAGTAAAGAAGCTGAAACCAAAGGTACTGACGTTACAGAAACAGGAGTAATAGCATACGCAATACGTGACTAATTGCATGCAATGCAATATAGAGGCTCTTCGATCTCCATGTCGTTATCTCATTGAAGAGCCTCTGTAAAAAAAGAATTAACTAAATCTCTCTCTCTAGTTAGTTAAGTAAAGGTCCCAGAAATGGGGCCTTTTTATTTTTTAACAATATTTTGAAGAGTTTCTAATACTTCTTTAGCATGGTCTTTTACTTTAACATTATTCCAAATTTTGATTATTTTACCTTTTTTATCAATTAAAAAAGTAGTTCTAACTATTCCCATAAATTCTCGTCCCATAAATTTTTTTTTAGCCCAAACTT
>CACFEM010000052.1 GCA_902565325.1 uncultured Pelagibacteraceae bacterium | reverse complement strand
CGTACTAAGAAAGAGATGATTTTTTCCTCACTTTTGCCACAAGATCTAAATAATATTCTAAAAATGCTTAGAAACACTGAAGAATAAATTATTGAAAATTAGCTATAATTAATTAAATAAACACTGCTATGAGTACAACAATAAGCAACAATCTGCCAACGCTTTCTAATGAAGGTGGGCTTTCTGCATATTTAGAGCAGATTAAAAAATTTCCAATGTTAGCTGCAGAAGAGGAATATATGCTAGCAAAAAATTGGAAAACAACTGGTAATATTAAAGCTGCAGAAAAACTAGTCACTAGTCATTTGAGATTGGTTGCAAAGATTGCTATGGGCTACAAAGGATATGGTTTGCCTATTAATGAAATGATTTCAGAGGGAAATGTAGGTCTTATGCAAGCTGTTAAGAAATTTGAACCAGAAAAAGGTTTTAGATTGGCAACTTATGCAATGTGGTGGATTAAGGCTTCTATTCAAGAATATATTTTAAGATCTTGGAGTCTTGTCAAAATTGGAACTACTACTGCTCAAAAAAAATTATTTTTTAATTTAAAGAAAATTAAAAATCAAATTTCTCCAGAAACTGAAGGTGACTTAAGAGATGAACACGTTGATCATATAGCTAATAAGCTCGATGTAAGTAAAGAAGAAGTCGTTTCAATGAATAGAAGACTTTCCGGAAAGGAGTTCTCGCTAAATGCTCAAGTTGGGGAAGATGGCGATGAATGGCAAGACTGGTTGGTTGATAAAGAACTTGATCATGACTTAAAATTTGCTCACCACGAAGAAATGGAACAAAGAAAAGATTTATTAAAAGACTCTATTAAAGTTCTTAACGATAGAGAAAGAGAAATTTTATACTCAAGAAGACTAAATGATGACCCAACTACACTAGAAGATTTAAGTAAAAAATATAAAATTAGCAGAGAAAGAGTTAGACAAATAGAAAATAAAGCATTTGAAAAACTCCAAAAGCACATGCTTCTATTAGCTAAATCAAAAAATCTTTTACCCGCAAACTAAACTTCAAAAGGGTTTTCAATTAAAATAGTATCATCTCTTTCTGGACTAGTTGAGATACTTGATACTTTTGCACCAATAAAATCTTCAACAGCAAAAATATATTTTTTTGCATTTTCGGGTAATGAATCCAGATTTTTAACTCCATTTGTAGAAACTTTCCAACCTGGAAAAGTTTCATAAATTGGTTTTATTTTTACTTGATCTTCTACAGCAGCAGGTAAATAATCTAATTTTTTACCATCAAGCTCATAAGCAACACACATTTTAATTTCATCTAACTCATCGAGTACATCTAATTTCGTTAAAGCGATACCATCAATCCCTGAAACTTTAATAGTTTGCCTTACCAAAACACCATCAAACCATCCGCATCTTCTTTTTCTACTTGTAACAGTTCCAAATTCTTTTCCACGTGTTCCTAAAAGTTCACCAACATCATCTGTTAACTCTGTAGGAAAAGGACCTTCCCCAACTCTTGTTGTATAAGCTTTTGTAATTCCAAGAACATAATTAATCGAATTAGGGCCACAACCAGTTCCTGTAGCTGCGCTTGAGGCAACAGTATTAGATGAAGTTACAAAAGGATAAGTTCCATGATCTACATCAAGTAAAATACCTTGGGCTCCTTCGAATAAAATTCTCTTTTTTTGTTTTTTAAATTGATCAATCTTTAGCCAAACTGGCTGAGAAAATTCTAATATTTTGGGTGCTATTTTAAGTAAATCAGATTTAAGCTGATCTTTTTCAAAAATTTTTTTTCCTAGGCCTTTTCTAATTGCATTATGATGAACTAGTACAGAGTCGAGTCTTTGATCTAAATTTTTTTCAGATCTTAGATCCATAACTCTTATAGATCTTCTTCCAACTTTATCTTCATATGCTGGTCCAATTCCACGTCTTGTAGTTCCTATTTTGCTTTTTCCTGCTGCATCCTCTCTAATTTCATCCATTTCTCTATGAAAAGGCAAAATTAAATTTGCGGATTCCGAAATAATAAAATTATTTACATTTACTTCTACACCTTTAGATTTTATTTCTTCTATTTCCTCTAGTAAAGCCCATGGATCTACGACAACTCCGTTACCAATAATTGATATTTTACCTTTTCTAACTATTCCAGATGGCAATAATCTCAATTTATAAGTAACACCATCAATCACTAAAGTATGACCAGCATTGTGACCTCCTTGGAATCTTATTACGACATCAGCCTGTTCAGATAACCAATCAACAATTTTTCCTTTACCTTCATCACCCCATTGAGACCCAACAACGACTATATTTTTCATTATTTAAATTTTCTGTTTACTTTTAAGGAAGTGAGATGATTAATTGGGCCATGACCTTTTCCATATTTAGGGTTTGATTTAATTGCAGAATTTACATACTTAATTCCTAGCTCACAAGATTTCTTTACTGTTTTTCCACATGATAAAAAAGTTGTAACTGAGCTAGATAATGTACAACCTGTACCATGGGTATTCTTTGTTTTGTGACGCTCGCTTTTGAAGATCTTTATGTCTTTTTTGTTTATTAAAATATCTATTACATTTTTATGTTTCAAATGACCACCTTTTATAAGTACATTTTTGGCTCCTAATCCTATAAGTTTATTAGCAGCAAAAATCATATCCTCTTTTGTTATAATTGTTGTTTTAGTCAAAATTTCTGTCTCTGGGATATTGGGGGTAATAAGTGATACTTTTTTAATTAATTTTAATTTTAATAATTGAATAGCTTTACTATCTATAAGTTTAGCCCCTCCTTTAGCAACCATAACTGGATCTAATACGATTTTTTTAACTTTAATTACATCCAGAGCCTTCAGTACCATTCTAATAACCTCTGAAGAATGTAGCATACCAATTTTTATTGCATCAGGTTTTATATCTTTGCAACTATAAATAATTTGATTAAAAATTTCTTTTGGATTAATTCCAACAATTGATTTTACACCTGTGGTATTTTGTGATGTAACTGCAGTTATTGCTGTCATTGCATAAGAACCAAGTGCAGTGATAGTTTTTATATCAGCTTGAATACCTGCTCCACCAGATGAGTCAGATCCTGCAATAATTAAAATTTTAGAATTAGGTTTCAATTTATTTAATTTTTTTTGTAATCATATTCACACATTTATATAGCAAAGCCTTA
>CACFEM010000051.1 GCA_902565325.1 uncultured Pelagibacteraceae bacterium | reverse complement strand
ATTGTTTCTCATTTCTTTGTTTTTTATTATGGTGTTTTAGCAGATATAACTCCCCCAGTAGCTCTTGCTGCTTATGCAGCTGCAGGAATAGCAGGTTCTAATCCTTTTAAAACAGGTAACACAGCATTTAGGTTAGGTATTGCCAAGGCATTAGTTCCATTTGTTTTTGTTTATTCACCATCTTTGTTATTGGTAGCCCAGGGTTTTGATATATACATTTTTTTTCAAACATTAATTTCTGCAATGATAGGAATAGGTTTAATAGGAATAAGTTTTTCTGGCTTTTGGTTAAAAAGTGTACCAATTTATCAACGTTGGTATTTAGGAGTGAATTCTTTATTTTTCATTGCTCCAGGAATTCAGACTTCTATTTTAGGATTATTTTTGATATCGCCAGTAATTTTTTTACAACTTAAAAAATAAATTTTTTATCCTCCTGGTCCTAAATTAGAAGGCTTTATTTTAATAATTTTCCATACTCCAGATGCAGAGGTAACTATTTTATCATTACACTTTAGCTCACAAAATAAAAACACAAGAGTATTTGTTTTTTTTAAAATTTTTGCATGTCCAATAATTTCATCCCCAACTTTTGAAGCGCCTATAAATTTAATATCTAAGGAGATAGTTACACATGGAGCATTTCCTGCAGCTCTATGTGCGGCTGTTCCTGCTCCTGCATCTATTAAAGCAGATAAATAACCCCCATGAGTTATTCCAGCAGCATTTAAATGATTTTCATTAATAATAGATTTAAATTCATATTCATTTTCTGAAATAGCTCTAAATAAAACACCTCCATTGTGTTTCATAAATCCACGTTTAATACTTATTTGCTCAAATTCATTGCTCATAATTTTTTATAATATAAAAGTTAAAATTAATAAAATAATTAAAATAATTATAAAAAAATAAATTACTGATTTTTGTAAAGATGCATTCAAAAGCCAATTAAACATTTTTATTTCCTTTTTGGTGGACCGCCCAGAACTCGAATCTGGAATCTCCCGGTTCGTAGCCGAGCGCCTTATCCAATTTGGCCAGCGGTCCCTTTAAATAATATATCTCATATATCAAAGTTTTTGATGTAATTTAACTTATAAAATATTATGTTAATTACTTTATGAGCAAAAATTCTAGCGATGTTGTTATTACTTCAGCACTAAGAACTCCAATTGGAAGATACAAAGGGTCGTTAAAAAATCTTAGCGCATCAAAATTAGGATCAATAGCAATTAAAGAGGTAATTTATAAATCAAAATTAGATTTAGAGGAGATTGATGAAGTAATTATGGGGCACGTTTTAACTTCTGGACTTGGTCAAAATCCTGCTAGACAAGCTTCAATCGGTGCAGGAGTACCGGTTTCTAAGCCAGCTCATATTGTTAATCAGGTTTGTGGATCTGGATTAAGATCTGTTGTTTCAGGATATCAATCAATAAGTTTAGGAGAAAATAAAATAGTCATTGCAGGCGGTCAAGAAAATATGTCTCGAGCAACTCATGCAATTTATTATAGAGAAGATAAAAAATTTTCTGAAAACAAATTAGTAGATACAATGATAAAAGATGGTCTACTCGATTCATTTAATGATTATCATATGGGTGTTACAGCTGAGAATGTTGCTGAAAAATATAAAATTTCTAGAGATGAACAAGATAATTTTTCTTTAAATTCTCAGAAAAAAACAGAAAAAGCTTATAGTCAAAATAGATTTAAAGATGAGCTGATAAAATTACAAATTGAAGATGGCGACAAAAAATTAATTTTTGAAAAAGATGAACATCCTAGAGAAAATTTAAGTATAGACGATTTAAGAAAATTAAAAACAGTATTTAAAGAAAATGGGACTGTAACACCTGGAAATTCCTCAGGTATAAATGATGGTGCTGCGGCCTTAGTTTTAATGTCTAGAGAGCAAGCAGAAAAAAAATTATTAGAGTCATTGGTTAAAATTGTATCTTGGTCAACTTGTGGGGTTGAGCCTTCATTAATGGGACTAGGACCCATACCTTCAATTCAAGAAGCATTATCTAAAGCAAATTGGAAAATAGATGAAGTAGATTTATTTGAAATCAATGAGGCTTTTGCAGCACAAAGTGTTGCGGTAATTAAAGAATTAAAAATCCCTGAACAAAAAGTTAATGTTAATGGAGGTGCAATCGCTCTAGGTCATCCGATTGGAGCTTCTGGGGCAAGAATTTTGGTTACACTTATCCATGAAATGATCAAGCAAGATAAAAAAAAGGTTGTGCGGCACTCTGTATTGGTGGTGGTATGGGTATAGCTATGTGTATTGAGAGAAGCTAAAAAGCGTAAAATTCATTTATTTTTTTATTTTTTGTACAATAAAAACACAAGATTAACGAAAAAACCTTATTAATGTGTTAAAATAAAATCCAATAATGTTTTTTTGGGTATATATAACATTATAAAAAATGAGCGAAAAATTACTTGTTCCTGACATTGGTGACTTTGAAAATGTTGAGGTTATAGAGATACTTGTAAAACCTGGTGATCAAATTAAAGAAAATGATCCAATAGTTACAATTGAAAGTGACAAATCAAGTGTTGAAATCCCTTCTACAATTGCTGGAAAAGTAGATAGTTTAGCAGTTAAAGTTGGTGATAAAGTTTCTAAAGGTGATTTATTGCTTAATCTTATGTCATCACCAAAAACATCATCAGAAAGTACTCTTCCAAAAGATACAGAAAATATAATTAAACAAGCTGAAGAAGCAATGGCTGAAAAAAAAGAGAAAGAAAAAATTATATCTGAACCAATAATTGAGAAAAAACAATCTACAATACAAGTAGTTAATGGGACTGATATTGATCCACTTGAAACCCAAGATTGGTTAGAGTCTTTATCTGCAGTTATTTCGAAAGATGGAAATCAAAGAGCTCATTTTTTAATTAAAGAACTAATTAACAAAGCTTATCGAGAAGGAGCGAATATTCCTTATACTCAAAATACACCTTACATTAATACAATACCCCCAGAGGCCGAAGTAAAGTCTAGTGGTGATCAAAATATTGAAAGAAGAATTAGATCGTTAATTAGATGGAATGCAGCAGCGATGGTAGTTCGAGCAAATAAAAAACACCCTGAACTTGGTGGACACATTGGTACATTTGCATCTGCTGCAACATTATACGATGTTGGGATGAATCATTTTTGGAGAGCAAAAAATAATAAATTTGGTGGAGATTTAATATATTTTCAAGGACATAGTGCTCCAGGAATGTATGCAAGAGCTTTCTTAGAAGGTAGATTAAATGAAAAACAATTAGATAGTTTCAGACAGGAGGTAAAGCCTGGAGGTCTATCGTCATATCCACACCCATGGTTAATGCCAAAATTTTGGCAGT
>CACFEM010000050.1 GCA_902565325.1 uncultured Pelagibacteraceae bacterium | reverse complement strand
GTCAAGTGCCGCACATCCGCTACATCTCATATTAAGATTGCTAAATTTTACACCCTCACGGTTGCTTGAGAACAAACAATCTTCAATAGAATTTTTTTTTGAAACCCTTAGTCTTTGGTTGTTTAAATATGCTCCCTTATTTTTTTCGGAAAAGAACATTTCATCTTTTATTGGGTCAAAAATTAATCCACTTATAATTTCATTGTTGAACATGTGCGCAATACAAATAGCAAAATGTGGTATTCCATGAAGAAAATTAGTAGTTCCATCTATTGGATCTATAATCCAAAAGTTTTCTTTATCTTTATTATATATCTTACCCGTTTCTTCAGTAATAAATGAATAATTTTTTTTTGATTTAGATAATTCTTCTATTAAAATTTTTTCTACTTTTTTATCTGTCTTAGTTACAAAATCATAAGGACCTTTTTTAGAAACTTGTAATTTTTCCACTTCACCAAAATCTCTTATTACAAATTTAGATGCTTTTTCAGCAGCCTTTATCATTAAGTTAAGATTTGATGATATTGATATCATTTTAAATCTTTTTTACGTATTCTAAATTTCGAGTATCAACAATTACTTCATCACCCGCCTCTATAAATGGTGGAACTTGAATATTTAAACCATTATTAAGAGTTGCTGGTTTATAGGAAGAAGATACAGTTTGACCTTTTAATGCTGCATCAGTAGTTTCTATTCTACATTGTACCTGATTTGGTAACTCAACTGAAATTGGATTGTCATTATAAAAGCTTACGGATACCTCAAGATTTTCTGTTAATAATTTTCCTTGCTCTCCAATAATTTCCTTTTTTATTTCAATTTGTTCAAAATTTTTTGGTTCCATAAAAAAATAATTGGAATCATCTTCATACAGGTAATTGTATTTATTTTCTTCTAATGAGGCTTTTTCCACAGTTTCACTAGATCTAAATCTTTCATTTAACTTTGTATTTTTATTTAAGCTTTTCATTTCAACCTGAGCAAATGCACCTCCTTTTCCAGGTTTTACATGTTGTGTTTTTAGAACTTGCCAAAGATCATTTTTATGTTCTAAGAGCATTCCAACTCTTATTTCTCCAGCATTAATTTTCATTTTAATCTTTCTATAGCTTGTAATGGTTTATATTTTTTATTTTTCCAAATGTAGCTTGAAATAGCTAAAAAATTGGCATTATTCAATAACAGATTTTTATAATTAATAGCATTAATTCCACCAATAGCCACTGTTGGAGTTTTTGTAAATTTTTTAACTTTATTTAAAATCTTTACAGAGGCTGTATACTTAGTTTTTTTAGTTTTAGATTTACTAAAAGCACCAAAGGCAATGTAATCAGCCTTAGCTTTAATTGCTTTTTTTGCTAAATTCATAGAATTATGACAAGTAATTCCTATAATTTTTTTACCAATTATTTTTTTAGCCTTAACAATACTCATATCTTTTTGACCTAGATGACAACCATCTGCATCTAATTTTAAAGCAAGCAGAGGGTCATCATTAATTATAAATTTTACTTTATTTTTTTTACAAATTTTTTTAATTTTTTCTCCAATTATCATTTTCTTATTTTGAGAGTAACGTTTAAGCCTGAGCTGAAAAAAACTTACTTTTCCAGTTTTTAAAACCAAATTTAGATTATTATAGAAAGAATTAAGTATTTTGTTGGGAGAAATAAGATAAATAAATTTTTTTTTATTTATTTTCAAGTTCGCTCGACCATTTTCCTTGAGCAGCTAAGGTGCACATTTTAGCTCGATGATTAAAAGTATTTTGTGTTGCCTCTACATTTTTAATATCATTAGACCAAACTTTTAAAGCACTTTGTTGAAGAGCTCTTCCATACGAATAGGTCATTATAAAATTTGTATTATTATTCTTATTAATTAAATTCAAATTTTCTGTAGCTTCAATTTCAGATTGACCACCAGATAAAAAAGCAATTCCAGGAACTTCATTGGGTACAGAATTTTTAAGACATTCTAACGTTTTGAGGGAGACTTCTTGGTTAGAAATTTTATTTTCAGATAGGCTCCCTGACAAAATCATATTTGGTTTTAATATTATTCCTGAGAGATCAACTTTGTGTAATATTAGTTCCTCAAAACACTTTTTAATTACCTCTGATGTTTTACTCAAACAAACTTCAGCAGAATGGTTTCCATCCATTAATACTTCAGGTTCTACTATTGGAACCATTCCACTTTCTTGAACTAGTGCAGAGTACCTAGCGAGTGCATGGGCGTTACAATTAATTGCCAGTTCACTTGGATATTTTTCACCAATAGAATAGACACCTCTCCATTTTGCAAATCTAGCTCCAAGATCATGATATTTTTTTAATCTATCTCTAAGTCCATCCAAACCTTCTGTAATTTTTTCTTGAGGTGAATTTGCTAAATTTTTTGCGCCTGTATCAACTTTAATTCCAGGCACTGTCCCAGACATAGATATTAAATCAGGTATTGATTTTCCTGAACTTGAAATTTGATTTATAGTTTCGTCATAAAGAATAACACCACCTATGCATTCTTTCATTCCATCTGATGAAAAAAGAATTTCTCTGAAGGAAAGCCTATTTTCTGGGGTTGATTTGACATTCACCGCTTCAAGTCTCTTTGTCATAGTGCCATTGCTTTCATCAGCCGCAAGTATACCTTTACCATTTGAAATTATTTTAAGTGCAATTTTATTTAATTCTGACATTTTAATTTAATGCGGTTATACCAGGAAGGTTTTTACCTTCAAGATATTCTAAAAAAGCTCCACCTGCAGTTGAAACAAAATTAAAATCATCAACAGCGTTTAAGTTGTTCAATAAAGAAACAGTGTCCCCACCACCAGCAACAGAAAAAATTTTCTTTGCTTTGTTATTTTTAATTATATTTTTTGCTATTTGAATACTTCCATAAGCAAAATTTGGATTTTCAAAATATCCTGCAGGTCCATTCCAAAGTATAGTTTTACAGTTATCAATAATTTTTGAAATTTTATCTATAGTTTTTGGACCAATATCCAATATCATTTCATCAGATAATATTTCGTTCAATTCTTTCTTTTGAGGAGATCCATTTAAATCTTTAGATACAATAACATCTTCTGGTAAGATTATTTTACATTTTTCTTTTTTTGAATGAGACATGATTTCTTCAACTATTTTATCACAATTTATTTCTTTAATAGATTTTCCAACACTATTTCCAAAATATTCTATGAAATTATTAGCCATACCCCCAACAATTATAATATTGTCAAATTTAGAAATTAAATTTTTAATAACATTAATCTTAGTTGAAATTTTTGATCCTCCAATAATACAAGTAATTGGCCTGGTTATTTCAGAGGTTATTTTGTTAAGCGCATTCAGTTCTAAGTCTAGCTGTAATCCAGAAAACGAGGGCAAGAATTTTGGAATTTCACAAATTGA
>CACFEM010000049.1 GCA_902565325.1 uncultured Pelagibacteraceae bacterium | reverse complement strand
TTAGAGAATTGGAAGCTTCTTCTAGCTTTTCTTCTACCAGGTTTTTTTCTTTCAACTGCTCTTGAATCTCTGGTAGTAAGTTTCTCTGTTTTTAAGGTGGCTTTTAGATTTTCATCAAATAATACTAAAGCTTTTGAAATACCGTGAACCATAGCCCCTGCTTGGCCTGTAGGTCCACCTCCTTTTACACTACATCTTACATCGTAATCTGTAGCCTGATTAATAATCTCAAAAGGTCTTGTAATTTGCATTTTATGTGTTTCGTCAGCAAAATACTCATTGAACAATTTACCGTTTACATAAATTTTACCAGAACCTTTTTTTAACCAAACTTTAGCAATTGAAGTTTTTCTTCTTCCAGTAGCATATTTGCTATCTTTAAAATCTAATTTTAATTTAGGTGATTTTGAAGTTGGTTGAGTATTTTCCATATTAGTTTCTAGCTATATTTTTACTATTTAATTTATCTAACTCAATAACTGTAGGGTTTTGTGCAGAATGAGGATGATCATTACCTGCATAAATCTTTAATTTTGTTAATTGTTTTCTTCCTAAAACTCCACCTGGCAACATTCTTTTAACTGCCATTTTCAGAGTTTCTCCAGGTTTTTTTTCGTGAAGTTTTTCAGGTGTTGTAACTTTAATTCCACCTGGGTGACCAGTGTGCCTGTAATATTTTTTATCTTGAAATTTTTTTCCAGTAAATTTTGCTTGTTCAATGTTTTTAACAACCACAAAGTCACCATGATCCATATGAGGTGTGTATGTAGTTTTATTCTTACCTCTAATGATGTTTGAAACAACAGTTGCTAATCTACCAACAACTGCATTTTTGGCGTCGATTTCATACCATGATGATGTTACTTGATCTTTTTTTACGAATTTTGTCATTTTGCCAGGATTAATACTATTAAATAATTCAAAGTCAATTTTATATTTAGCTTGAATTATGTAGCTTATATGCTAAAAATTACATGCCGATTTGATCCTATTGCGGGCTTATAACTGCTAAAAAGGAAATTTCATAAAATTGATATAATCGGTAGGCATTTGAACTGTATTGTGCGCCTAACATAATGTTGAAGCACTAAAAAAGGAGTAAAATGACTAAAAAAAGAAACAACCCTGAAACTATAGCTATACATGGTGGTGACTATAGAAGTGATCCAGCAACTAACGCTGTAGCTGTTCCAATTTATAGAACAACGTCGTACCAGTTTAACAACACTGAGCACGCTGCTAACCTATTTGCTCTAAAAGAGTTTGGTAATATTTATACACGTATAATGAATCCAACAAATGATGTACTGGAAAAAAGAGTAGCTGCTCTTGAAGGCGGTCTTGCGTGTTTAACTGTATCTTCAGGACAAACCGCATCAACTTTTGCTATACTTAATGTTGCTCAAGCAGGCGATAATATAGTTAGTTCTACTGATCTTTATGGTGGAACTGTATCTTTATTCACACATACTCTTAGTAAACTTGGTATAGAAATAAGATATGCAGATCCAAGTAATCCTGAAAATTTTGAGAAGTTAATAGATGACAAAACTAGAGCTTTTTATGGTGAAACTCTACCCAATCCATATTTAAGAGTTTTTCCAATTAAGGAAGTTTCTGATATTGGAAGAAAATATAATATACCATTAATAATGGATAACACTGCTTCACCTGTCATTTGTAAACCAATAGAGCATGGTGCTGCTGTAGTAATACATTCACTTACAAAATATATAGGTGGTCATGGAACGGCAGTAGCAGGAAGTATCGTTGATAGTGGTAACTTTGATTGGACCGCAGATCCCAAAAGACAACCTTTGTTTAATGAACCTGATGCTAGTTATGGCGGAGTAATTTGGGGTAAAGCTGTTCCAGAATTAACAGGCGCTAATGTACCCTTCGCGGTTAGAGCAAGAGTTTGTTTATTGAGAGACTTAGGATCAGCATTGGCTCCAGATAATGCTTTTGCAATAATTCAAGGTCTTGAAACGGTTGCTTTAAGAATGAGACAACATTGTGCTAACGCTGAGTATGTAGTTGATTTTCTAAAAAAACATAAAGAAGTTACAAAAGTTATTTATTCTACAGAACACGATAAACCGATTGCCGATAGAGCAAAAAAATATCTTAAAGGTGGAAATGGACCAATGATTGGTATCGAGCTTAAAGGTGGAATTGAAGCTGGTAAAAAATTTATCGAGTCTTTAAAAATGTTCTATCACGTAGCAAATATTGGTGATGCTAGAAGTTTAGCAATTCATCCAGCAAGTACAACTCATAGTCAGTTAAATGAGAAAGAACTAGCTGCATCAGGTGTTACTCAAAGTTATGTAAGACTTTGTATCGGTATTGAGCATATTGATGATATTATAGAGGATTTAGACCAAGCATTGAATAAATCATCAAAGGGTAATTTAAAAGCTGTAAGCTAATTTGAGGTTTTAATGTCTACAAATAGAAACTAATAAATATTCTCTTTATATTTTGTAACATAAAGAAAATACAAAGTTGAAAGTATTATTAAAATAGAATTTATCTGGTGTAGAGATGCATAGAACATTTTTACTCCAGATAAAATAGTAAGAACTCCCAAAAAAATTTGAAAAAGTAAAGTAATTCCAATAATGAAAATTGGAATTCTCAAATTAATATTTCCATTTTTTAAAACAAAATAAAGCATATAAAAATATATCATGACAATTAAATAAGCTAAATTTCTATGAATAAATTGAACAAGTGATTGATCATCAAATACTTTGAGACTAAAAAAATCACTCATCATACTGTCATCAGGAAAGTATGATGAACCCATTAAAGGCCATGTATTATAAATTTTTCCTGCATCCATACCAGAGACAAATGCACCAATTATTAATTGTAAAAATAATAATAAAAGAAAGAATTTAATTAAGTTTAATTTAATATTAATTTGATTAATTCTTATATTTGTTAGTTTTAAAAACTTCCAAAAAACTAAAGATAAAATAATAAAAGCAGTAAATAAATGTAGTGATAATCTATAATGACTAACATCAACTCTATTAACTAAACCACTTGAAACCATGTACCATCCAATAAATCCTTGAAAACACACTAAGAAAAAAATAATTGAATATTCTCTTAAAATCCAAAAACCATTTTTAATTGTAAAATAAATCATGGGCAAGAGGACAGTTAAACCAATTAATCTACCCAATTGACGATGTGCCCATTCCCACCAGAAAATTATTTTAAATTCATTTAAAGTCATATTGAAATTTTGCTCTTTAAATTCAGGTATTGTTTTATAGAGATCAAAATATTCTATCCATTTATCACTCGTTAAAGGAGGTAATGTACCAACAAAAAGCTCCCAAGTAGTAATAGATAAGCCAGAGTCAGTTAATCTGGTTAAGCCCCCTACTAAAATTATAAGCACGATCATTAATAATAAAGTGATCATCCATATTTT
>CACFEM010000048.1 GCA_902565325.1 uncultured Pelagibacteraceae bacterium | reverse complement strand
ATGAGACAATTTATATAATTAAAAAAGATGAAAAGTAGACATCCAGAAAAAGAAAACAAACCGGTTAATCCAATTAAAAAAAAACCAGAATGGATTAGATCAAAACTTACAAATAGTAAGGAATTTTTTTTAACTAAAACAATAGTAAATAACAATAATCTTGTAACTGTTTGTCAGGAAGCAAACTGCCCAAATATAACCGAATGTTGGAGTAAGCGACATGCAACTTTTATGATTATGGGAGACACATGTACAAGAGCTTGTGCTTTTTGTGATGTTAAAACTGGTGTGCCAGGAAAATTGGATCAACTTGAACCTGTTAAGATTGCAGAAGCAGTAAAAAAATTAAATTTAAAACATGTTGTGATTACTTCAGTGGATAGAGATGATTTAGATGACGGGGGATCAGAACATTTTTTTGAAGTGATTAATCAAACTAGAAAATCAAATCCAAATACTACTATTGAAGTTCTTACACCTGATTTTTTAAGAAAAGGAGATGCTTATAAAAAAGTTTTAGATGCTAAACCAGATGTTTTTAATCATAATATTGAAACTGTCCCTAGTCTTTATTTAAAAGTTCGACCTGGATCTAGATATTTTGCATCTTTAGAACTTTTAAAAAATGCAAAAAAAGTTAATAAAAATATTTTTACTAAATCAGGAATAATGGTTGGCTTAGGTGAGACAAGAGATGAAATTTTACAAGTCATGGATGATTTAAGAGCTGCAGATGTTGATTTCATAACGATTGGTCAATATTTACAACCTTCAACTAAACATTATCCATTAGACCGATATTATACACCAAAAGAATTTGAAGATTTAGGAACAATTGCAAAAGCTAAAGGGTTTTTGTTAGTGTCTTCATCGCCTTTAACTAGATCTTCATATCATGCGGATGAAGATTTTGCGAAGCTTCAACAAAACAGATTAAAAAATAATTAATGCCAAAAGCATCAGTTAAGCGATTAATTTATAACAGAAAAGAAAAGCTAATTGAGTTTGTTTTAGATATTGAAAAATACCCAGAATTTATTCCTTTCTGCGATAACTCAAAAGTTTATGAGAGAAGTGATAACGGTGATACAATAAATATAATAGCGGATCTTACAATAGGTAAGGGGCCGTTTAAGGATACATTTAAAAGTGACGTTAAATTAAATAAAAAAAATGATCATATTCATGTAGTTAATTTAGGTGGACCATTAAATCATTTAGAAAATAATTGGAAATTTATTGAGGTAGGAAATGATACAGACGGTTACAAGACAGAAGTTTTATTTGACATTGATTTTGAAATTGAAAATAAGTTTTTAAATATTTTAATGACCAAATCTTTTCAATTTGGTTTGGAAAAGATAGCAGACGCGTTTCAAAAAAGAGCTGAAAGTATTAAATAATTTGACTGATTATCTTAATTACGTTACGAACAGTTGATTTTTGAATTGAATTACGATTTTTTGATTTAAATTTATTTTCTTTAATAATTAAATTTTTTCCTTTTTTGACCCCAATATAAACAAGACCAACAGGTTTTTCTTTTGATCCTCCACCTGGACCAGCAATTCCTGTTATCGAAACGTTGATTTTACTCTTTGAAATTTTAGATAAATTTCGAACCATTTCCTTACAACACTCACTGCTTACCGCACCATATTTTCTAATAATATTTTTATTAACCTTTAATATTTTTACTTTAGCTTGATTAGAGTAAGTGGTTAGACCCATTTGAAAATATTGTGATGAATTAGCAAATTTAGTCAAATTATGAGCCAATAGTCCACCCGTACAAGACTCAGCTACGGATATAGTTAATTTTTTTTTAATTAATTTTTTATGAAGTATTTGAATTCTCATTAGAATTTTAAACTTATTAAATATATTAATATCATTGAATACAATCCTGCCATTATATCATCCATAATTATTCCAAAATAGTTCTTATGATTTTTATCAAAATAACTTACAGGAAAAGGTTTTAGGATGTCAAAAAATCTAAAAAATAGAAAAGATAAAATATAATAAATTTCAATCGAAATACTTATTTGATTAGTTTGATTTAAATACAATACTAAAATTAAAGGCATGGATTGCCCTAAAACTTCATCGATTACTATTTGCCTTGGATCTTTATTTTTAAATTCAGTTTCAGAATCTTTTACTGCATAAAATGAATAAAAGAATAAAAATATAAAAAAAATAATTGAAAACTTAAGATCTGTGTAACCTAGAATTTCATAAGCAATATAAATAAAAACAGTTGTTACAGCAGAGGTTACAGTTCCAGGAATTTTGGTTAAATATCCGTAACCAAAAAAAGTTGATAACAAAACATTAATTTTTTTCATTGCGTAATTGAACATATAACCTCACAAGCTATTGCTTTTTCATTTCCAATTAATCCAAGTTTTTCTACTGTTTTACCCTTTAGGTTAATTAATTCTTTATCAATATTTAATAAGGTAGATAGAGATTTTATTATTTGATTACGATACTTTGAAACTTTTGGTTGTTCACAAATTAAATTTATATCTAAATTATTTATATAAAAGTTATTATTATTTAATATCTCAATAATAGGTTTGAGCATCTTAGAGGATCTAATATTTTTGTATTTTTTTTGATTGTCTGGAAAATAGGTACCAATATCTTTTTTTCTCATTGCTCCAAGGAGTGAGTCAATTATTGAGTGAATAATTACATCTCCATCTGAATGACCTTTAAGTCCTGAGTGATAAGGGATTTTTATTCCACCTAAAAAAAGTTTTTTTCCTCTTAATAATCTATGAATATCAAAACCAATTCCAAAAAAAGTTTTATTAGTTTCGATATCTTCTTTAAATGTAATTTTATTATTTAAATTTTCTCCTTTAATAAATTTAATTTTTAGATTGTTTTCAATAAATAATGTTGCTTCATCTGTAATTTTATTTTTTTGTTTATTTGAGAGAATATATAAATCTTTAAATTTAAATCCTTGAGGAGTTTGAGTTAGGATTGAATTATTTCGATTTAAGTTAAAGAGTTGTTTTTTTACTTTGTATTTAATGGAGTCTTTTGGGTTTATGGAAGGTATTACTGCTTTATTGTTTTTAAGTGATTTAAGTAGGGTTTTTAAAAGCTTTATTGTGAAATTTGGTCTAGCAGCATCGTGAATAAGAACATTATTAGGTTTAAATTTTTTAATATATTTTAAGGCTATAAAAGAAGAATCAGATCTTTCTTTTCCACCTTTTATAATTGATACATTTTTAGGAAATTTTTCTTTAATACTTTTTTTATTATTTACGACCAATATAATTTTTTTAAACAGCCTAGATTTCATTGCTTTTTCTAAAGAATGTTTAAAAAGAGGCTTGTTTTTATAAATATTGAATTGCTTTGGTTTATTTGAATTAAATCTTTTGCTTTGTCCTGATGCTAGTATTATAAAATAATTATTCATTTATATGGTAGTTTTTATATT
>CACFEM010000047.1 GCA_902565325.1 uncultured Pelagibacteraceae bacterium | reverse complement strand
TCTGCTTCATATGTTAAATTTTGGGGAGGTATTCCACCAGCAATATAAGTATTGGGAAATTTTTGTTTTGCAGCTTGAGCAATTTCACCTGCTTTTTGATTTAAATATTCGAATTTATCTAAGAGGTTATTCTCTTTTAAACGTTTCTGTCGTGTTGCAAAAGTAGTAGTGACAATGATTTCTGCACCAGCTTTTATGAAATCAATATGTGTGTCTAAAACAAGTTGATGATAATTTTCATCTAAGATTGCATTAGCACTCCATAATGTTGAATTTGGTTTCATTCCTCTTGCAAGTAATTCTTGACCCATCCCACCATCTAAAATTCTAGTTTGTCTAAAATAATCTTTGTTAATCATTATTTTTTAAAAATAATTTTAGCATTAAAAGAAAAAGATCTTCTTTCAGCATTAATATTAAATGGATATGCAGTATGCATTAAATAGTTTGGAAAAATTATCAAGTCTCTTTCTTTAGGCACAATATTAAAAATACTTCTGCTTAAAAAACCCCTTTGTCCGTTTATAAAATCAATTGTGCCATTAGTCTTATCTTTTTTATTTTTTAAAAGTTTATTTTTAGTCATATTTTTTGGGACTTTTAAATAACCTACACCAGATATATCTCCATCATGATAATGAATAGGGTTATATTCATCTTTAAATTGACTAACTACCCATAAATTTAATATTTTTATATTTTCAACTTTTTTAATTTTTTCATTTTTAAGAAAATCTTTGATATTTTTTTTTATTTCTCTCTCTAAATTTTTTTTTATAAAATTATTTGAAATTTTAATTTCTTTTTTAATTTGACTAGCTAGTTTAGAACTATAATCATTATTTTTTGTTAAAACTTTATTATCAATCTCTTTGTTCAAGATATTTAAAAATTTCTTTGAAATTTTTGTCTTTCCAATTGATGGACCAAAAGGCTTAATATTTTTCATAATGCTTAGATATATTAAAAGTATATTTATTCAAGATTAAGCAATAAGTTTAATTCCCATTCTTATTGCGACAAAAATTACAAGAAAAGAAGTTAGTAGAGCTAAAATTTTATTCGATAAAAATTTAATGTTTAATAAGCTACCAATTTGTCCTCCAATAAGCACCGTTAAAAACAATGGCCAATAGTTAGTAACCTGATCTAAAACCTGATCTTTTGTCAGCTGTCCAGCTATTCCAAAGATAGAATTGATTAAAATAAACAAAGATGCACTACTGGTGATATGTCTAGGGTATCCAGCTTTCATTAAAAATAGAAGAGGGCTTAAAAAAATTCCTCCACCAATTCCTACTAACCCTGACATAAAGCCAATTATCGATCCAATAGAAATTGAGATTAATCTTGGTATTTTATTAATTTTAATTTGCTCTTTATTAAAAGATTTACTTTCAATTAATAAAAAAATGCCTGCAACCAACAAAACACAAAATAATAAAATCTCAAATAAACTTTTTTCAATTTTTATTGATCCTCCAATAAATGCAAATGGAATAGAGCCAATTAAATAAGGAAAAAGTAACTTAAAATTTATGTTTTTAGATCTTATAAAATTAATAGAATTACCAGATACAACAATAATATTACATACAAGAGCTATAACGGGAAATATTGTGTAAGGTACACCCCAAATTAAAAGTATTGCAAGATATGTTGAACCTCCCCCAAAACCAACACTTGAGTATATTAATGCAGTTACAAAGAAAAGAATTGATAATATAATCATTTTTAAATTATGGATGTAAATATAGCTTTATTAACTGTAACAGATACAAGAACATTTGATAATGATAAATCGGGTGCAATCTTGGTTGAAAAAATTAAAGAAGCTAAACATCAATTAATTGATAGAAAAATTTGCAAAGATAATAAAGAAGATATTGTAAAAATTTTAAAAGAATGGACAAATAAAAAAGATATAGATGTCATTATTACAACTGGAGGAACAGGTCTAACCGGAAGAGATATAACTCCTGAAGCAGTAAATGAAATTGCAGACAAACATATACCCGGATTTGGTGAGGTTTTTAGAACAATAAGTCTAAAAACAGTTGGAACATCATCTATACAATCTAGAGCTTGTGCAGTTTTATCAAATGGTAAATATATATTTGCATTACCTGGCTCATCTGGTGGTGTAACTGATGCGTGGGATGGAATATTAAAGCATCAATTAGATATTAATCATAAACCTTGTAATTTTGTAGAATTATTTCCAAGACTTAAAGAGAAATAATTATTTTTGATATTTGTCTTTCCATTCAGAGTAAGGCATTCCATAAACATGCTCTCTTGCATCAGGATCAGAAATTTCAATTCCTTTTTTTCCTGCTTCTTCTCTGTACCACTTAGAAAGACAGTTTCTACAAAAACCTGCAAGATTCATTAGATCTATGTTTTGCACATCTTTTCTTTCTCTAAGATGAGATATAAGTCTTTCAAATGCTGCAGACTGCAATTCTTTTTTTGTATTTTCGTCCATAATTTATTATATGTTTAATTTATGAAATTAACAGGATCTTATAAAATTAATTTAGAGAAACAAAAAGTTTGGGATGCTTTAAATGATCCAGAAATACTAAAACAAGCAATCCCTGGGTGTGAAGAGTTTAATAAAAAATCTGACACTGAATTTTCTGCAAAAGCTACAAATAAAATTGGACCTTTTAATGCTACATTTTCTGGTGACATTGAATTGAAAGATTTGAATCCTCCTAATAGTTATAAGATTTCAGGATCTGGAAATTCTTTAGTTGGTTTTGCTTCAGGAGAAGCTGAAGTTAAACTTGAAGATACAGATAAAGGAACAAATTTAATTTATTCCGTTGAAGCACAAGTAGGTGGTAAAATTGCACAAGTAGGTTCAAGACTTATTGATATGACAGCAAAAAAGATGGCAGATATTTTTTTTGGTAAATTTTCAGAATTGATTTCTTCTGAAAAAGTTGAAGAAAAAGAAATTCCATTAACAACTGATTCAAAAACACCAGAAACAAAAATAAATTATGGTTATTTAACTGCTGCAGTAGTTCTTGGAATCTTCTTAATTTATTGGATGTTTTTAAAATAAATTCTAGTCCAAGTAGTGTTCAATTTGACACTTGCCTTCATATTCTCAAAATGATTAAATCCTAATATTATTTATAAGGAGAGATTATGGGTAAAATTTCATTAGAAGTTAATGGAAGAAAAGTGGAAAAAGAAGCTCCTGATAACACTTTACTATCTACATTTTTGAGAGAGCATTTGCAGCTAACAGGTACACATATCGGATGTGATACTAGTCAATGCGGAGCATGTGTAGTTCATGTTGATGGAAATTCTTTAAAAAGTTGTACGGCTTTAGCAGCTGATGTTAATGGATCAAAAGTTACAACAATTGAAGGTTTAGAAACAAATGGAAAAATGCATCCAATGCAGGAAGCGTTCAAAAAACTTCATGGCTTACAGTGTGGTTTTTGTACTCCAGGAATGGTTATGAGCGCAGTTGATCTTTTGCAAAAAAACAAAAAACCATCAGATACAGAAATTAGAGATTGGTTAGAAGGAAATATTTGCAGATGCACAGGAT
>CACFEM010000046.1 GCA_902565325.1 uncultured Pelagibacteraceae bacterium | reverse complement strand
TGTTTTAAAGGAAAGGCTATGTTTTCAAAAACATTTAAATGAGGATAGTTTATAAATTGCTGATAAACCATAGCTACATTTCTTTCCCAAACAGGAATTTTTAAAAAGTTTTTACCATCAAATTCAATTTCACCACTATCTGGCGTCAAAAGACCAGCTATTGTTTTTAATAGAGTTGTCTTTCCAGATAACGTTCTTCCTAGAATTGTATATAGATTCCCTTCTTTAAAATTAAACGACACTTTGTTTAAATGATATTGATCATCTGGTTTGTATGATAAATTATTAGCAACTAAATCCATTACTTAATAGCTCCTGATAAATTTCCTTTTGATAAATATCGTTCAACTATAAATGCAACAATAATTAACGGTGCTACTGAAACTAAAGCTGATGCAGATAAGCTCCACCAAGGAGTTACTGATGAATTTAATGCAACAATTTTAACAGGTAGTAACTGCACCTCTGTAAATGTTAAAATAAAAGCAAAGAAAAAATCAATCCATCCAAAAATTATGCAAAACATTCCTGCTACAATTAAACCAGGTATTGAATTTGGTAAGACCACTTTTAAAAATGCTTGATAAGGGTTGCAACCATCAATCAGAGCTGTCTCGTCAATTTCTCTTGGAACTTTATTAAAAAAGTCGACCATAATCCAAACTGCTATTGGCATTAATAAAACAATATAAACAACAATTAGCCCGGTCAGACTATCTAATAAATTTATTGAACTTAAAAATAAAAAAAATGGAATTGATAAAACAATCGGTGGCATAATTCTTTGTGAGATAAAGAAAAAAGTAATGTCATTATTTTTTACAAACCCTGCCTTAAATGTGTATCTTGATAATGCATAAGCAGACAATGTTCCAAGAATAATACTAATTAAACTTGCAGTACAAGTTACAAATAAACTATTAAAATATGGTTCAATTATATCTACTCCACCTTTAGCTGGAGATTTAATTAAAACCTTCCAACCTTCTAAGTTTGGCTCAAAATCAACCCATGGAATATATGTTACTCCCCCGTTAACAGACTGGAAATCTTTAAAAGATGTTGTTAAAGCCCAAAGAAAAGGAGCAACTACAAATACTGTCCAGACGACAATAAAAAAATATTTCAAAAAAATATATAGTTTATTCATTATCTATTCTTTTAATAAAACTTTAGTTAATACTTTCGCTATTATAGTAAGACTTATGATCATAATTATTAAGTAAGTAAATGACATTGACGCTGCATAACCCATCTGAAATTCTCTCAATCCTTTAATAAAGATATAAAAACTTGAAGTTTCCGTAGAAGTACCTGGTCCACCTGAGGTCAATACATAAACTGTATCCATAATCTTTGATGCCTCAATTAATCTTATAATTATTGCTCCAATTGAGATGGGGGCCATCAATGGAAATGTTACATAAATGAATTTTCTAACTGGACTAGCACCATCAATCGCAGCAGCCAAAAATGGTTCTTTAGGTAATGATAACAACCCTGCTAATAAAAGTAAAAACATGAATGGTGTCCATTGCCATACCTCAACTATAATTACTGTAAATTTTGCAATAACTGGATCTGTCAACCACTTGGGAGCTACACCAAAAACTGATAACAAATCATTTACCGGTCCTAAAGATTCATGAAAAAAAGTTCTCCAAATAACTGTCATGATCACTGGAGTTGTCATCATTGGAACTAAAAAAAGAACTCTAAAAAATCTTTTAAATTTAATATCTTTCCAAACCATATGTGCCAATGCAAAACCAATCACATATTGTAAAATAACTGTTGTAACTGATAAAAAACTTAATCTAAAAAATGATTCCCAAAATCTTGGGTCATCAGTGAATAATCTTATGTAATTTTCTAATCCTATGTAATCTAAGCCAGGATTATAACTATTCCATCCTGACAAACTTAATCTAACTACGAAAATAATTGGAAAAATTAATATTCCTATCAACACAAATAAACCTGGAAACAGAAAGAAATATTTATGCTTAAAATTCATTTATATAAAAAGGATTATATTATTTTTGTAATATGTGGCCATTTAAATTAATGGCCACATAAAGTATTTTTAAATTATAGCTTGTTGTCTTCCATTTTGACACCAACAGCATAGGCATCTTGAACTGCTTTTTTACCTACTCTGCTTACAATTGCTTCCCACTCTTTAGCAACTTCGTCTAAAGCTTCTTGAGGAGATAATTGTCCTGCTAAAGCTTTTGAAGTTCCTGTAGCAACAGCACTTGTAAATTCAAATACACCTGGAACTCTTAGAGGAAAAACTCTGTTATTACTCTTTTCCATATCTAAAAGTGTTTGAGTGTAACTGTTAGCAATCTCAGGATCCCAACCCATACTATTGATATAGATGTTAGGGTCAAAGTCTGAGTTTTTAAATGGGTTAACACCAAATCTACCAATAGCTAAATCAGCTTGGTGGTTTGCACCATTAGAAAAGAAGCAAAGATAATCAAATGCCATATCTTTTACTTTACTTTTCTTAGCAACACCTACAGCCCAACCCCAAACAATGTAAGGAGCTTGGTTGTATTGGTTTTCCCAGCTATTTGTAACTCTGTTCCAAACTCTATCAGCGCCTGGAAGTGGAGCTGCACCAACTTTATTTTTAATTGGGCTATCATCTTGCATTGCTGCAATAAATGCATCGTCCCAAGAGAAACTAAATAAAGTTTGTCCACCACCAAATGATCCGATTTCATCACCTAGACCAAAGTTAGTTCCTCCTGGAGGAACATATTTAGTAGCTTCAACCCAATCAGTTAATGCTTCAACAAAACCTGGGTTATTGATGTTTGGTTTCATAGTTTCTAAATCAAAAAAGAAACCACCTGGAGTTCTAGGGTTTTTAGCATAAGCAACTGATCTGCTGAAAAAAGCTGCAAACATTAAGTCATCTTTTTTCATAACTTCAGCTGAACCATATTCTTTTTCACCGTCTCCATCCCAATCCCAATCATTGAAATATTTAGCCATTTGAGCATATTCTTTCCAAGTTCTTGGAACTCTTAACTCATTACCTGTGTCAGCTTTATATTTCTTCTGCATTTCTGGATTATCAATGACATCTTTTCTGTATTTTAGATAATGTCTGTCACCATCAACTGGGTATTGGTACATAGTTCCATCCCAAGATGATACACCCATGTGAGATTTTGTTACGTCTTTCATCTCAGGTGAGTTCATATACTTCTTAGGAACTGGTGCTAAATATCTTTTCCAGTCATTAATGAAGTTAGAAAATCCAAACACAACATCGTAAGGAGCTTGTCCAGCTTGAAAAGGAACCATAGCTTTTGAGTACAAATCACCTGCTGGTGTATGTGTAACTTCAACTTTTGCGCCAGTTAATTTCTCAAACTGTTCAGCGTGTAAAGCTGTTGGTTCTCCCATTACTGGAATTGCGTGAGTGTTTATTTTAAGAGTTTTTCCTTTGTAATTTTTCTTAGACATCTTCTCATAAGAACAGTCACCAGGAATATCTCCTGTAGCTTTGATATGTGGAAACTGATCACTCCACTTATCAGCATATGCCATAGGACTAAATATCATCAAACTTGATATAATAGCCGT
>CACFEM010000045.1 GCA_902565325.1 uncultured Pelagibacteraceae bacterium | reverse complement strand
TTGGATATCCAGTATAATTATGTGTTAAGGCAAAAATTATCTTTTTATTTTCTATGATATCTTTAAGAGAATTTGCTTCTTCACTTGAAAAAGCAAGAGGCTTATCACAAATAATGTGAATGCCTTTTTCTGCAAAAATTTTTGCCACTGGCACATGAAGATGATTAGGAGTTACTATAGAAACAACATCTATCCCATCGGAACGGGTAGACTCTTTTTCAGCCATTTCTTGATAAGTTTCATAGATACGTTCTTTTGACAATCTAAGTTTTCTTCCAGTTTCTTTTGAATTGTCAAAATTTGATGAAAAACATCCCGCTACTAATTCGTAATGACCATCAAGTCTTAGGGCTATTCTATGAACACCTCCAATAAAAGCGCCTTCTCCTCCACCGACCATTCCAATACGGATTTTTCTTTGCACTAATTTATACCCAGCATTTTTTTATTTGCTTCAATATCAGCACCACTTCCTGCAAAATCATCAAATGCTTTTTCTGTGGTGTTAATAATATGATTTTTAATAAATTCAGCACCTTCTCTTGCTCCATCTTCTGGATGTTTAAGACAACACTCCCATTCTAGAACTGCCCAACCATCATAACCATAAGTGGTAAACTTTGAAAATATTGATTTAAAATCTACCTGTCCGTCGCCAAGAGATCTAAATCGACCTGCTCTGTTAACCCAAGATTGGAAACCACCATACACTCCTTGTTTTCCAGTAGGATTTAACTCTGCATCTTTAACATGAAACATTTTTATTTTTTCATGATAAATATCTATATGAGCCAAGTAATCTAAATTCTGTAAAACATAATGACTAGGGTCATAAAGCATATTACATCTTTTATGATTACCAACTTTTTCTAAAAACATTTCAAATGTGATACCATCGTGAAGATCTTCACCTGGGTGTATCTCATAACAAAGATCAACTCCATTTTGATCAAATTGATCAAGAATTGGTTTCCATCGATTAGAAAGTTCATTAAATGCGTTTTCAATTAGTCCTTCAGGTCTTTGTGGCCAAGGATAAACATAAGGCCAAGCTAGTGCTCCAGAAAAAGTAACATGCCTATCTAGTCCAAGATTTTTTGAGGCCTTAGCTGCCATCATCAGTTGATTTACTGCCCACTCTTGTCTTGCTTTTGGATTTCCCCTTACCTCAGGTGCGGCAAATCCATCAAATGCAGTATCGTATGCTGGATGTACTGCAACCAATTGTCCTTGAAGATGTGTTGATAGTTCAGTGATATCGAGATTATGTTTTTTTGTTATACCTTTGATTTCATCACAATAATCTTTGCTTTCAGAAGCTTTCTTTAAATCTATTAATCTACCATCCCAACTTGGAATTTGTACACCTTTGTAACCTAAAGAAGATGCCCACTTACAAATGTTTTCTAAAGAATTAAACGGTGCATCTTCACCTACAAATTGTGCTAGGAAAATTGCAGGACCTTTTATATTGTTCATAATCCCTCCCTCTATTTAAATTTATCAACAATTAATTTTATATAAAAAAAATACTAGCAGCCACAAAACATTTTGGATAGATTATAATTAGAATAACTAAACTATGAGGAGATAAAATGAAAAAAATAATGATTTTATTGTTTGTTTCTCTATTTTCATTCTCTGTAAATTCAAACGCTAAGTCTATAACATTAGGATGGGCCGCTTGGGATCCAGCTAATGCTTTGCAAGAATTAACTAAAGAATTTACTGCAGAAACTGGAATAGAAGTTAATTTTGAGTTTGTGCCTTGGCCAAATTTTGCCGACCGTATGTTAAATGAACTTAACAACAAAGGTAAAACATTTGACCTTTTAATAGGTGACTCTCAGTGGATTGGTGCTGGAGCAGTATACGGGCATTACGTTAAGTTGAATGATTTCTTTGATAAAGAAGGAATTTCAATGAGCGATTTCTCGCCAGCTACTGTTTACGCATATTCAACTTGGCCTAAAGGTAGTGAAAACTATTATGCATTACCTGCTATGGGAGATGCATTAGCTTGGGCTTATAGAAAAGACTGGTTTGATAGACCAGAACTTAAATCTGAGTTCAAAAAGAAACACGGTTATGATCTAGGGGTTCCTGCAAACTGGAATCAATTATACGATATGTGTACTTTCTTCCAAGGAAGAGAAATTGATGGTCAAAAAAGATATGGGGCTGCAATTAACACAGAGCGTGGATCAGAAGGTATAACAATGGGTGTTACAGCTGCTATGTATGCGTGGGGTATGGAATATGAAAATCCTAACAAACCATACGACATGGAAGGATATTTCAATTCACCACAAGCTGTAGAAGCAGTTGAGTTTTACAGAAAGTTATATGAAGACTGCGCACCTCCAGGACACTCTGATGCTTACATGGTTGCAAACTTAGATGCTTACAAATCAGGACAAGTTGCATTCCAAATGAATTGGTATGCATTTTGGCCAGGTGTTTCTAAAGAAGACAGTGGTGGAAGAGTTAGTGGATTCTTTGCAAATCCGAAACAAAATGTTGCAGCTGCAACATTAGGTGGACAAGGGATATCTGTTGTTAAATATTCAGACAAACAAGATCTTGCTCTTGAATACATTAAGTGGTTTGCAAGACCAGATGTACAACAAAAATGGTGGGACCTAGGTGGATACTCATGTCATAATGATGTTTTGAATTCACCATCATTCCCAACATCAACTGTTTATGCACAAGGATTCTTGGACTCAATGGGAATTGTCAAAGATTTTTGGCAAGAACCAACTTTCGTAGAGTTAATGCTTCCTATGCAAGAAGCAATTCATGACTATGTTGTTAATGGTAAAGGAACTGCTAAAGAAGCTCTAGATAAAATTATCGAAGAGTGGGTTGAAGTATTCGAAGCAGACGGAAAACTTTAACATTAATAGTTAAGAAATTAAAAATTAGGGGGGGTCACGCCTCCCCTTTTTTTATAAAAAATTCATATGAGCGTAAAAAAAAAATTCAAGGGACTTTCTGATAAAGCTGTAGGTTGGCTTTTTATTGGACCAACTGTGCTTCTGCTACTGGCTATAAATATTTATCCATTGGTCTATGCAATCAAAATGTCCTTTACAAATTTTTACGCAAATAAAATTGGAAGAGAACCTCAGTTTGTTGGTTTAAAAAATTATATTAAAGTTCTTAATAAAGAAGCGATATGGGAAAAAATGCAAGTTACAGCAAGCTTTATGTTTTGGACTTTATTGCTCCAAGCAATCATAGGTTTAGGTTTAGCTTTACTTCTTAATAGGAAATTTAAAGGTAATGAACTATTAACCACATTAATTGTTTTACCTATGATGTTATCACCTGCAGTAGTAGGAGTATTTTGGACTTATCTTTATAATCCTCAAGTAGGTCTATTTAATTACGTGGTTAATTTTTTCTATGATTTAGGAAGCTTTGACATGATTGGTTCAAGTACGCTTGCTCCTTGGGCTATTGTTATTGTTGATACATGGATGTGGACACCTTTTACAATGTTAATTTGCTTAGCAGGTCTAAGATCTGTTCCAAATTATTTATATGAAGCTGCAGAGGTTGATAGAGCAAGTAAATGGCAGCAATTTATATATATTACCTTGCCTTCCGTTTTACCATTTTTATTACTAGCTCTGCTCTTTAGAGGGATTGAGAATTTCAAAATGTTTGACATGGTTGTTGAGCTAACCTCTGGTGGTCCTGGCTCTGCAACAGAGCTTGCTTCAATTAACTTGAAAAGAGAAGCGTTTGAAAAATGGAAA
>CACFEM010000044.1 GCA_902565325.1 uncultured Pelagibacteraceae bacterium | reverse complement strand
TTGTTTACGCTCCATTATTCAAAGGATGCACTACAGTTTTGTTTGAAGGTAAACCTGTAGGAACTCCAGATGCTGGGGCTTTTTGGAAAATCATTTCAGATTATAAAGTAAAATCTCTTTTTACAGCTCCAACAGCTTTTAGAGCAATAAAAAAAGAAGATCCTGAAGGTAAATTTTTCTCAAAATATGATCTAAGCAGTTTTGAAAGCCTGTTCCTAGCTGGAGAAAGAGCTGACCCAGATACAATTAAGTGGGCAGAGAATTTACTTAAGGTTCCAGTAATTGATCATTGGTGGCAGACAGAGACTAGTTGGGCAATCAGCTCAAATTGTACAGGTATTGAAATGATGGAAACAAAATATGGTTCAGCCTGTAAGGCTGTCCCTGGATATGATGTAAAAATCATCAAACCAGACCAATCTTTAGCAAAACCAAATGAAATGGGAGACATAGTAGTAAAACTCCCTTTGCCTCCAGGAACATTTCCAACATTGTGGAATGCAGATCAAAGATATAAAGAAAATTACATGTCTAATTATGAGGGATATTATCAAACATATGATGCAGGTCACATTGATGATGATGGTTATATTTGGATTATGTCTAGAACTGATGACATAATAAATGTAGCAGGTCATAGACTATCAACTGGAGCAATTGAAGAAGTCTTGTCTGAACATCAGTCTGTTGCTGAATGCGCAGTACTCGGAATTGCAGATAAACTGAAAGGTCAATTACCAATAGGTTTAGTAGTTTTAAAGTCTGGTGTTGATAAAGATAATGAAACTATCTCTAAAGAGTGCGTGCAAATGGTAAGAGACAAAATAGGCCCGGTTGCTGCATTTAAAGTTGTTATTGTTATTAAAAGATTACCAAAAACAAGATCAGGGAAAATTTTAAGAGGCACAATAAGAAAAATTGCAGATGGTGTTGAATATAAAATTCCTCCTACAATTGATGATCCTGTAATATTAACAGAAATAAAAGAAGATTTAATTAAATATAAGATTTTAAACAATGGTTAAAACATATTTATTTCTTGCAGGTGCAGTATTTTTTGAAGTTGCTGGTACAATGTTATTACCTGTAACTCAAAATTTTACAAAACTTGTCCCAACAGCTGCTCTTGCATTCTTTTATCTTTGTGCTTTCTATCTTTTAACTTTTGTAGCAGACAAGATTCCTATCGCAATTATGTATGCAACATGGAGCGGTCTTGGAATTTTTACTATAGCAATTCTTGGCTATATATTCTTTAAACAAACTTTAGCTTGGCAAGCAATAATGGGACTATTCTTAATAGTGATAGGTATAATTTTAGTAAATAGTTTTACAGGAAAACTTAGCTAAAGTGTAAAGGTGTTCCATCAGGATCACCTAAAATATTTCCATCCTTCATTTTAATTTTTCCTGCAATAATTGTATGAGTGGGTGTTCCTTTAAATTTAAATCCATTAAATGGTGACCATTTACATTTACTCTCTATATTTTCGTTTTTAATCTCAATAGTTTTGTTCATGTCTACGATGGTAAAGTCTGCATCATAACCTTCTTTAATAAATCCTTTGTTTTTTATTCCAAAAATCTTTACTGGATTTTCACAAACAAAGTTCATCAATTGGTTAAGCGATAGTTTTCCATTATTTACATGATTTAACATTACGGGCATTAAAGTTTGAACTCCTGGCATTCCTGAAGGTGTATTAGGATATACCTTATCTTTATTTTCTTTTAAATGAGGTGCGTGATCTGAACCAATCGTATCATTGAAATTATTTCTTACTCCATACCATAATCTGTCATAATGAGATTTATCTCTTAATGGTGGGTTCATCTGAGCATATGTTCCAAGCTTGTCGTAACAGTCTGGAGCATAGAGGGTTAAATGCTGGGGGGTAATCTCAAATGTAATGCTTCCTTTGTGTTGGGATAGAAAATCAATTTCTTCTTTTGTTGTAATATGAAGTACATGAGCTTTTTTGTTATACTTTTCTGCAATTCGAACAATTCTTCTTGTAGATGCTATCGCACATTCTGCACTTCTCCAAACTGGATGCGTATGAACATCTCCTTCTTTTATTAATTTCTTATTAATTTTTAAAATAGCCTCATCTTCAGAATGAACTGCCACAACTTTTGAGGCATTTTGAAAAACCTTGTCTATATCATCCTCTTCAGCAACTAATAAATTGCCAGTTGAAGATCCGGCAAAAAGTTTAATTCCACAACAACCTTCTAAACCTTCTAAACTTGCCAAATCATCCGCATTGTCTGCTGTTGCCCCAAAATAAAAAGCGTAATTACAATACATTCTATTTTTAGCGAGATCTAATTTTCTTTGAAATTCCTTCATGTTAGAGGTTGGTGGATTTGTATTAGGCATTTCAAATACACTTGTAATACCTCCTGCAATTGCTGCTCTACTTCCTGAATGAAGATCCTCAGTATCTGTTGATCCTGGTTCTCTAAAATGTGTTTGGGTATCTATGCAACCAGGTAATACAGTATGACCTTCTGCATTAATTTTCTCTTTTGCTTCTTCTGAAATTTGTCCAATATGCTGAATTTTTCCATCTTTTATAGCGACATCAACATCTTTTAACTCACCATCGATGTAACATTGTCCGTTTTTAATTATAAGATCTAACATTTAAAGAAAAAGTTATTATATTAAAAAGAGTTATTAATCAAATATGAATATAAAAAATGTTTACATTTTAGATGACAGAGCAATTCTTTATATTAACGGAGAAGATGCAAAAGAGTTTCTTCAAAATCTTATCAGTAATGATATAAACAAAGTGAGCGATATAAATAGTTGTTTTAGTTCTTTACTTACACCTCAAGTTTATAGAAATACAAAAGTAATAAGATTAGAGCAAAATTATAGATCTTCTCAGAATATTTTATCTGTGGCTTCAGACCTTATTTCTAACAATCAAAATAGAGTTGGAAAAACATTGATTACTACCATGGAAGAAGGTGATCCTGTGCAATTAAACTGTTTTAAAAATGGTAAAGATGAAGCAATAGGGATTTCCGATGAAATTGAAAAAAAAATTAAAAAAAAGTTCTCATATAACAATATTGCAATTTTAGTTAGAGCTATTTTTCAAACACGTGAATTTGAGGAAAGATTTCTTAAAATTGGTATGCCTTATAGAATATTGGGTGGTACAAAATTTTACGAAAGAGCTGAAATTAAAGATTGCATTGCATACTTGAGATTAATTCATCAAGAGAAAGATGACTTAGCTTTTGAAAGAATAGTGAATAACCCTAAGAGATCGATAGGTGATAGTACTTTAAAAAATATTCACGAGTTTGCTAAAGAAAATAATTTAAATTTAGAAAGAGCATCAATAAAAATGCTTGAACAAAATTTAATTAAACCGAAAGCTAAAATTGGTCTAAGTTTATTTATCAATTCTTTGATGAAGTGGAGAGACGATTTAATAGTAAAAAAATCAAGTCATATAAAATTATTACAAATTGTTTTGGATGAATCAGGATATTCAGCAATGCTTAAAAATAAAAAAGACTTGGATAATGAAAATAGATTAGAAAACATTAAAGAGTTATTAAGTGCAATGAAAGAATTTGACAATTTAGAAAATTTTTTAGAACACGTTTCTTTAGCTACGTCTGTAGATCAGGAATGGGATGGCGAAAAAATTAACATGATGACTATGCACGCCGCAAAAGGGTTAGAGTTTGATGTTGTATTTTTACCTGGATGGGAAGAAGGGTTGTTTCCACACCAAAAATCTATCGAAGAAAAAGGTCAAAATGGCCTAGAGGAAGAGAGACGGTTAGCATATGTAGGAATCACAAGAGCAAAGAAAAAAGCTATAATTTCCTTTTCAATGAATAGATTTTATCAAGGAGATTGGATTGATAGTATGGCTTCAAGATTTGTTGATGAGCTTCCGGAAAAACATTTAGAAAAAAACTCCTTTTTTGATGAGGAAATTAATAATGATGATGATTTTGATTTTAATCAAGATTTTGAAATTGAGGAAGGTACAAGAAGTCCAGGCTGGATAAGATATCAAAAGAGAATTAAATGAAAAATTATATAATAAAATTAAGAAGTAAATTTAAGAAATATGAAATTGATGGATATGTAATTCCAAAAAATGACGATTATTTTACAGAATATTCAAAATTA
>CACFEM010000043.1 GCA_902565325.1 uncultured Pelagibacteraceae bacterium | reverse complement strand
AGCAGAAGCAGCTCCAGCAGCAGAAGCTCCAGCAGCAGAAGCTCCTAAAGAAGAAGCTCCAAAAGCAGAAGCAGCTCCAGCAGAGGAAAAAAAATAATTTAAAGATTATTTATGTGGCAAGCTCAAGTGTTTACACTTTATCCAGAGGTTTTTCCTGGTCCTTTATCTAAAGGACTTTATGGAAAAGCTTTATCAAATAATTTATGGAAACTTAAAGTTGTAAACATAAGAGATGCAGCTGATGACAAACATAAAACAGTAGATGATACACCTTATGGGGGCGGTTCAGGGATGTTACTAAAAGCAGATGTTCTTGCAAAGTCTTTAGATGATAACAAAAATGAGAGTGAGAGAATTTTATACTTATCGCCAAAAGGAAAAAAATTTGATCAAAATTTAGCAAAAGAGCTAGCTAATGAAAAATCTCTGTCTTTAATTTGTGGTCATTTTGAAGGTGTGGACGAAAGAATACTTTCAACAAGAAATATTGAGGAAATTAGTATTGGAGATTATGTTTTGTCAGGCGGGGAGTCGGCAGCATATGTAGTCATAGATAGTATTTTAAGATTGCTTCCAGGTGTATTAGGAAATGAAAACTCGAAATTAGATGAAACCTTTGAAAATGGTCTTCTAGAGTACCCTCAGTATACAAAACCTCAAATTTGGGAGGAAAAAGCTGTGCCAGACGTACTATTATCAGGTGATCATAATAAAATTAAACACTGGCGTTTATCTCAATCTGAGGCTATAACACGCGTCCGAAGACCAGATTTATGGGAAAAATATAAGAAGAATTAATTTGATAAACATTAACATGAAAACAATTGAAGAAATAAACCAGCATAACGTTAACAAAATTCTTTCAGAGAAAAAAATTCCAGAATTTTATCCTGGAGATGTTGTTAAGGTTGGTGTGAGAATTACAGAGGGTAAAAAAGAAAGAATTCAATATTTTGAGGGAGTATGTATTGCTAAAAAAAGCAGAGACCTAAACTCATCTTTTACAGTTAGAAAAATTTCTTTTGGAGAGGGTGTTGAGAGAACTTTCCCATTATTTGGAACTTTAATTGATTCAATTAAGGTTATTAGATCAGGTAAAGTAAGAAGAGCAAAACTTTACTATCTAAGAGACAGAACTGGTAAATCAGCAAGGATTGCTGAAAAAATTAGAAAAAAAATTGGTATTGATATCGAGGCAAAACCAGAAACAGTTACAGAGGAAAATGTAGCTCCTGCAGTAGAAGCACCAAAAGAAGAAGCTGCTAAAGCAGAAGCAGCACCTAAAGAAGAGGCGGCTCCATCAGCAGAGGCTCCTAAAGAAGAACAAAAATCAGAAAGCTCTACAGAAAAAAAATAATTTTTTTTTCAATGTCTACAACATTATACGATAAAATTTGGAACGATCATCTAGTTGATCAACAAGATGATGGCACATCTTTACTTTTTGTAGATAGACATTTAATTCATGAGGTGACAAGCCCTCAAGCTTTTGAAGGATTAAGAAATTCTAATAGAAAAGTTAGACACCCAAATTTAACTTTAGCAGTTGCGGATCATAATGTTCCAACAACTGACAGATCAAAAGGTATTTCAGATGAGGAGTCAAAAATTCAAGTAGATACTTTAGAGGCAAATTGTAAAGAATTTGGTGTTCAGTTATTTGGTATGGATGATAAGAGGCAAGGTATCGTTCATATCATAGGACCTGAACAAGGTTTTACTCAGCCAGGTACAGTTATTGTTTGTGGAGACAGTCATACCGCAACGCATGGAGCATTTGGTGCTTTAGCATTTGGAATAGGAACTTCAGAAGTTGAACATGTTTTAGCAACCCAAACACTAGTTCAGAAGAAAGCTAAAAATTTTAGAATTAATGTTAATGGTGAACTTCCTTTAGGAGTTACTTCTAAAGATGTAATACTTCAAATAATTGGAAAAATAGGTACAGCAGGTGGAACAGGATCTGTTGTGGAATATGCTGGAGATTTAATAAGATCTTTAAGTGTTGAGCAAAGAATGACTATTTGCAATATGACAATTGAAGGTGGTGCAAGAGCAGGATTAATTGCACCAGATGAAAAAATTTTTGAATATTTAAAAAGAAAACCAATGTCTCCAAAAGGTGAATATTGGGATAAAGCTTTGAACTATTGGGAAACTTTAAAAACAGACGCTGATGCTAGTTTTGATAAAGAAATTAGCCTAAATGCAAATGAAATTTTACCCATGATTACATGGGGCACGTCACCACAAGATGTAATAACAATTGATGGAAAAGTTCCAAATCCAAATAATGAGACCGATGAAGATAAAAAAAATTCAATTGAAAGAGCTTTAAAGTATATGGGTCTAAAACCTGACATGGCAGCCACAGATATAAAAATAGATAAAGTATTTATTGGTAGTTGTACTAATGGCAGAATAGAAGATTTGAGAGAAGCAGCAAAAATCTTAAAAGATAAAAAAGTATCATCGCATGTTAATGCTATAGTAGTTCCAGGGTCAGGCTTAGTTAAAGAACAAGCAGAGCAAGAAGGACTAGATAAAATTTTTGTTAGCTCAGGGTTTGAATGGAGAGAACCAGGTTGCTCTATGTGTTTGGCGATGAATGCCGATAAATTAAAGCCAGAAGAAAGATGCGCCTCTACATCAAATAGAAATTTTGAGGGAAGACAAGGTAGAGGTGGTAGAACCCATCTAGTTAGTCCAGGAATGGCTGCAGCAGCTGCAATTTCAGGTAATTTAGATGATGTCAGAAAGTATCAAAATTAAATGCAAAAATTTAATAAATTAAAAAGTATCCCAGCTTATTTACCAATTGTAAATATTGATACAGACATGATAATTCCAAAACAGTTTTTAAAAACTATCAAAAGAACTGGTCTTGGAAAAAATTTGTTTTTTGAAATGAGATATGATGATCAAGGCAAAGAAATAAATGATTTTGTATTAAACAAAGATCCATTTAATCAATCTAAAATTTTAATTGCTGGAAAAAACTTTGGATGTGGTTCGTCAAGAGAACATGCTCCTTGGGCTTTATTAGATTTTGGAATTACTTGCGTAATAAGTTCAAGTTATGCAGATATTTTTTTTAGTAATTGTTTTAAAAATGGAATTTTGCCTATAATCCTTGAAGAAGAAAAAATAAAAGAGCTATCTGAATACGCTAATAGACAAGAAGAAATTTCTATTGATTTGCAAGAGGAAAAAATAGTTTATGGAAATAATGAGCTAAAATTTGAAGTTGATCCATTTAAGAAAAAATGTTTGTTAGAAGGACTTGATGATATCGCTTTATCACTAAAAAAATCAGAAAAAATAGAAAAGTTTGAAACAAATTTAAAAAACGAAAAGCCTTGGGTATTTAATGATTAAAGTAAAAAAAAGAAAAATACTTTTACTTCCTGGTGATGGTATTGGTCCGGAGGTAATAGCTGAGGTAAAAAAAATTATTAACTGGTTTAATGATAAAAAATCTTTAGATTTTGAAATTGATCAGGAGCTAGTTGGTGGTTGTTCTTATGATAAACACGGTACCCCAATCACTGATGAGGTTTTTTACAAAGCACTAGAAAGTGAAGTAATTATGCTTGGAGCAGTTGGTGGTCCTACATGGGATAACCTAGAATTTTCCAAAAAACCAGAAAGAGCATTATTAAAACTTAGAAAAGAATTAAAGCTTTTTGCTAACTTAAGGCCTGCAATTTGTTTTAAACAATTAGTAGATGCTTCAACCCTAAAGCCAGAGGTAGTTTCAGGACTAGATATAATGATAGTAAGAGAGTTAACGGGTGGAATATATTTTGGTGAACCTAGAGGAATTAAGCCAATTGAAAATGGAGAAAGAAAAGGAATTAATACACACACTTATACGACTAGCGAAATTACTAGAGTAGCTAGGATTGCTTTTGATTTAGCTAGAAAAAGATCAAACAAGGTTACTTCATGTGAAAAATCAAATGTGATGGAAGCAGGACAATTGTGGAAAGAAGAAGTCCAAGAACTTCATGAAAAAGAATACAAAGATGTAGAATTAAGTCATATGTTAGCAGACAATTGTGCTATGCAGCTTTTAAGAAACCCAAAACAGTTTGATGTAATTGTAACAGATAATTTGTTTGGAGATATGTTGTCAGACCAAGCTTCAATGTTAACAGGATCTTTAGGTCTTTTACCTTCAGCATCTTTAGGCGCAA
>CACFEM010000042.1 GCA_902565325.1 uncultured Pelagibacteraceae bacterium | reverse complement strand
TGAAAATGAAAACAAAGAAGCTGAGGAAATAGCTAATTTAAAATCAGAAATATCAAGTTTAAAAGATACCTTAAACACTACAATCAATAGCTCACTTGGTGCAATGTCGACTTCATTTAATAATCTATCAACTGGGGTTACTAAAGATATGACTGAAACTTTAACCAAGGTAGAGGAAAAGGTTGGTAATTTTAATCAACAAGTTCAACTATTAAATCAAAGCCAAGAAGGGATAACTAAAATTTTAGCTGGAGTTAAGAAATATGGAACTCTTGCAGAATTTAGCTTAGATGCTTTAATTAAAGATTTGCTACCAGCCTCTCAATTCATGACGAATGTTAAAATGAAAGAGGACACCAGTGAAAATGTTGAATTTGCAATAAAGCTTCAAGGAGATGTTCTGGTTCCTGTTGATAGTCATTTTCCAGTAGAAAAATTCAAAGCAATTACCGATGGTCATGATGCGGAAGACAAAAGAGCTGTTGCAGATGCTAGAGCAAAATTAGCCTCAGCATTTAAAGCAAAAGCTAAAAGTGTTAATGAAAAATATATTGTTCCACCAAAAACTACTGATTTTGCAATTGTGTATGCTCCTACAGAAAGCTTATACAAAGAGTTAACTGAATACCAAGATCCAAGTACAAAAGAATTATTAACTCAAGAGTTAATGAAAAAATATAAAGTCGTAATATGTGGGCCTAATACTCTTTCTGCTTACTTACAGTCTTTACACATGGGATTTCAATCATTGAAGGTACAAAAGGGTGCAACGGAAATTTATAATCATTTAAAAACAATCAGTACAAGATTTTCTAAACATTTTGGCAACATTATAATTCTTAGAAAAAAATTAGAAGATGCTATGGGAGTTGTTGATAAATTTGGAACGGATGCAAGATCAATTTCAAGAACCTTAGAAAATATTAAAGATCCCGAGCAGGTTGAGAAAGCTGTACAAACTGAAAACGTGGAAAAATTTGTTGAACGAAATAGGCAGCTTAAAAATTAATTTCTTTTTTTCCTTAATAACGTCTATAAGAAATCTCATGCGGTGGAATCAAAAATATGATTATCCAAAATCATCAAGAGCAACAGTTGATGGCATTAGAAGATACTTATTAGGGGAAACAAAATTACCAAGTGTCACTTCAATTTTAGATGCAACTCGATCTGAAGAAGATAAAGCAGCATTAGCAAATTGGAGAGAAAGAACTGGGCAAAAAGAGGCTGAGGCAATTACAAAAGCAGCAAGTAGTAGAGGTTCTCAAATGCACAACTATTTAGAGTCTTATTTACTTGGAAGAGAAAATTTAAGTTTTTTTGAAGATAACGAACAATACAAATTAATGGCTAAAGAAATTATAGAAAAAGGTTTGAAAAATAGATTGGATGAAATTTGGGGTGTTGAATGCACTCTTTATTACCCAGAGAAGTATGCAGGTACTGCTGATTGTGTCGGAGTTTATGAAGGAAAAGAAACAATAATAGATTTTAAACAAAGTAATAAACCTAAAAAGGATGAATATATAGACTCATGGCTTCTTCAAACAAGTGCATATTCATTAGCACATAACATTGTGTATAACTCCAATATCACTTCTTGTGTAATTTTGGTTTGCACAGTAGATAAATTATTCCAAGAGTTTAAAATTCAAGGGCATGATTTAATTGTTTATCAAAATTTGTTTTTGGGAAGATTAAAAAAATTTAATGAGCTATCTGATTTAACTTAGGATTTTATGGATAAAATAGTAATTTACGATACAGAAACGACAAATAGTACAATTTGGGGCTCAATAATTGAAGTAGGTGCTGTAGTTGTTGATAAAAACTTAAAAGAAATTGGTAAGCTAAATATTCGTGGCAGAATGCCCGAGGGTGAGGTTCCAAGTGCAAAGGCCTTATTAGTTAATTCAACAAGTATTGATTTACTTACTAAAGGCAATTACTCGCATTACGATTTTTTAGGCGCAGTAGAAAATTTTTTCTCTAAAGCTGGTCCAGCATTGTTTATGGGTTGGAGTAACTTAAATTTTGATAGACGAATGTTTCATTTTAATTTTTTTAAAGGGAACAGATATCCTTACATTACACATTCATCACCCAATAAAGAACATGACGGTTTACATCTTGCAAGAGTAGCACAAACCTTGAATCCTAAAACATTAAAGACTGAATTAACTGAAGCTGGAAATGAAAGTCTAGCTTTGGAAGGTTTAGCTAGACAACAAGGATTTGATACATCTCAACAACACACTGCTTATCATGATGCATTTACAAGCTTAAAAATTATAAGAATTATAAAAGACAAACATAAAGACAATTGGGAAAATTTTTTAAGTACATCTACAAAAAATAGCGTTGAAACTATCTTAAAAAGTGAGGGGATTTATTCAATTTTCGAAAATGTTAAGGGAAAAAATATGATGTATCTTGTCTCTACATTACATCCAGATCATTGTTTTCATCCATCATATGCATCTTGGGGATATTTATTTGATTTAAGAAGAGATCCTGAACCCTTGTTAAATTTATCAATAAATGATCTTAAAGTTTATTTAAAAAAGTTTAGTCCAAAAGCACTTAGAGTAATCAAAACTAACAAAGCTCCTGTAGTTTTAGATAAAAAGTTTGCATTAAAAGAGAAGGCATATGCTGACTTAGATTTAGAAACAATCCAGAAAAGAGCAAAAATGGTTAGAAATAGTGAAAATTTTTGTAAAAATATTCAAATCATTAATAGAGAGGCCGCTGAAGAAAAAGCTCAAACTCAAACCCAGGAAGATCTGTTACCTGAAGAAACTTTATATGAAAAATTCATTCCCAATAAAGACACCCAATTATTTAAAACTTGGCATAGTTCTTCTTGGGAAGATAAATTAAGAATGTTGGATAAGTTTCAAGATAAAAGATGTAGTTGGTTTGGGCAAAAAATTATTTATCAAGAAGCACCACATATCTTGCCACTAGATTTATATAAAAATATAAAAAGTGAAATTGCTAGACGAATTTTAAGTAAAAATAGAGAAAAGTGGCAAACTATAGGAATGGCCTATCAAGAAATTGATACCTTAAGAGATCAAGCATCAAATCGAGATGATGAAGAAGAACTAAAAAAATTAGATGAAATAAATGAATTTATTATGTCTATAGAAAAAAAATATGAAATTGCCTAGTTGACTTTAAGCCACTAATTAATAGAAAGGATATATGCTTACAAATTTTAAAGACGAAGATTTTGATACTAAAATTAAAAATGAAGATGTTTCAGTCATTCAGTTTTCAGCTGAATGGTGTGGTCCATGCAAGGCACTAAAACCAGTAATGGATAAACTATCTGATGAATATAAAGATAAGGCTGGTTTTTATTATGCCGATGTTGAAGATGGTGGAATAAACACCGGAAGTGCAGCAGGGATCAGAGGTGTTCCAACAGTTATTATCTATAAAAAAGGTGTTGAAGTAGATAGAAAAGTTGGTGGAGTCCCAGAAAGTCACATGAAGGAATTTTTAGATAAAAATATCTAATTTAAATTTAAAACTTCACCCGCAAGATATAACGATCCAGTAATTATTATTATATCGTTTTCTTTTACTGGGATTGATTTTATGGCTTCCTCTATACTTTCTTCATAATTTATATTTGAAAAGCTATTTAGCTTATCTTTAAGTTCTTTTCCTTTAATTGAATTAGTTTGATTAGGTATATCTATTGTAGTCAATGTAGCAATATCCTTAAAGAAACTCATATATTCACTATGATCTTTATTAGCCATCATTCCAAGAATGATATGTTTATTACAATCTAAACTTTCCAAGTATTCATTCAAAACTTTTGCTCCCAAAGGGTTGTGAGATCCATCAACAAAAAGTTTGTGATCTTTTACAAGCTCTTTAAGTTTTCCAGATTTAATTTCTTGTAATCTTGCAATACAATTTATTTTTAAAATACCTTTTTTAATGTGGTCATCTTTAATGTTTAAGTCTTTCAAAATTCTTAGGGTTGCAATTGCTGTTGAGACATTTTCTAATTGAAATTGACCTTTAACATTTGGCATAGGTAATTTTATTCCCCCAAATTGATCTTCATAATAAAAGAAGTCATTTTCTTGCATTATAAAACTATAATTTTCATTATGGAAAAACTTATTTGATCTATTATTTGATATTGTTTTTTTAATATTTTCCTTTATTTTATTAGTACTTTGTTTTGCAATT
>CACFEM010000041.1 GCA_902565325.1 uncultured Pelagibacteraceae bacterium | reverse complement strand
ATAGATCTACAGGTTGTTTCATTATTGGTCCAAGCAATATTTCCTCAAAAATAAATGATAAATTTCTAGTTAAATTATCTACAGCTGTTGCTTACTTAATTGGTATTCCTAATCACGACTCAATGGCTGGAAAATATTACGCAAGGTTTCATGTAAAACATGAAGATGAAAGCGACTCATATTTAAGAAAAGCATACAGAAATATGGATCTTCATACTGATGGTACTTATGTAAAAGAGGTTACTGATTGGTTGTTAATGACTAAATTAGAAGAAAAAAATGTTGAAGGTGGAGAAACAGCCATGCTCCATTTAGATGATTGGGAGCATTGTGATGATTTATCAAATGATCCAGTTGGTAAACAAGATTTTATTTGGGGATCTCCTAAAAGTAAAAATATTGATTATAAAGTTGAACATCCTGTATTTTTCACTGATGAAAAAGGTAGGCCAGAAATCTCATATATTGATCAATTCCCAGAACCAAAAAATATGGAACAAGGGGTATTTTTACAAAGATTATCGGATACTTTGGAAGAAAGTAAAAATAAAGTAATTACAAAACTACCAGTAGGTTGCTCTATAATTGCAAATAATTATTTCTGGCTTCATGGAAGAAAACCTTTTAAAGAAAACAAGGAATTAAGTAGAGAATTATTGAGAATCAGAGGACAGTTTTTTGTTTAAAATATCAAAATATTAAAAAAAATAAATAAGATACAATTATTACTAGAAAGCGCTATAAACCCCATTTTATAAGGTAAATAAAGTGACAATTTTGCAACAAATAAAATTTAATTTTAGAATAATTTTTTTTTTTTTCAATTTTAGCGTCATTCAGCTATAAATACTTTCAAGTTAACTTAAATTAATAAGATGAAGGTATTAAAAATGAAAAAATTAATTATTGCAATAACTTCGGCTTTTATGATCCTAACTACAAGTGCTATGAGTGCGTCATTAGGAGATATTAGGCCTTCAATAGGTATTTCAGGTAACGTCGGTGTGTATGCTGCAACTGGTATAGAGGAAAACTATAATGAAGCAGGAACAGCTGTAGATACTAGAACTACTGAGCACGGTGCTTTTGTAAGTGAGTATGGATCTGTATTTTTAGAATTAGGACTAACAGATGCTATTTCAATTGGTGTTGATTATGTACCAATGACAATAGAAACGCCAAAAAATACAAGTAACGATGGTGAAAATACAAAACAAGATGGTAGCCCTTCAAACGTAAACCATGTTGAGGCTCATTTTGAGGATTTAACAACTATTTACGCTAAATTAAATGTTCCACTTGGTGGGACTTACGTTAAAATTGGATACTCTCACGTAGATGTTATTTCAGTTGAAAATATGAGTTCTGGAAACTCTTATGGAAATGACACATCAAGTGGTATGACAGCTGGTCTAGGATACAATCACGAAGTTGCTGGTGGAGTATCAGTTAGAGCGGAAGTTACGTTTTCTGAATTTAGTGACGTAAAAACAACTAACGGACAAACTAACAAAACAGAAATCCAAGTTGAAGATATGATTGGTGCAAGAGGAACTATATCAATCGTTAAGTCATTTTAATTATTTTAATAACTTAAAATTTAAAAAGCCTCCATTAATGGAGGCTTTTTTTTTACACGTTGATATAATATTTAAATGATTTTAGGTTTTATTGGTACAGGAAAAATTGCATCTTCAGTGATAACTGGAATATGTGAATCTAAAATTTCTTTTAAGAAAATAATTATTTCGCCAAGAAATAAAAAAATAGCTCAAGGGTTAAAAAGAAAGTTTAAAAAAATTGTAATAGCTAAAAATAATCAGCAAATTATAGATCAATGTAATTGGGTATTTTTGTCAATTACTCCCAATGTAGGAGAAAAAATAATTAAAGATTTAAAGTTTAAACCAAAACAAACTATAATAAGTTTTATTTCCACAATTACTCTATCTCAATTAAAGAAAGCAATTAAAGTAAAAGCAAAAATAATAAGAGCCATACCTCTGCCTCCGATTTCGTTAAAGAAAGGTCCTGTACCTATTTGTCCTCCTAATTCAAAAGTAAAAGCATTTTTCAATAATTTAGGCACAACTGTAGAAATAAAAAATGAAAAATCTTCAATTAATTTTTGGTCAACCTCAGGAATGATGGCACCTTTTTATGAAGTACTGAGAGTAATGACTGATTGGTTAGTAAAAAGAGGAGTTAAAAGAAATAATGCTCAAAAATATATCACTTCTTTGTTTTTGGCCTTGTCTCAAGATGCTGTAGAAAATTCAAAAGAAAATTTAAAGAATTTAGTTAAAGAATCTCAAACACCTAAAGGATTGAATGAACAAGGCGTGAAAGAATTAACTAAAGCTGGATTTTATAAATCTCTTGAAAAAACTTTAAACAGTATTCATCGAAGATTAAATAAATAATTCAAATGTCTGAAAATATTTTAGAGATTAATAATTTAAGTAAATACTTTGGTGGATTGGCTGCTGTTTCAAATTGTTCAATAAAAGTTAAAAGAGGAACTATCACGGGTATTATCGGACCTAATGGATCTGGCAAAACAACTTTATTTAATTTAATTGCAGGAAACTTAAAATCGTCAGGGGGAAATGTTATTTTTGATGAGGAAAATATTACTGATGTTCCATCGTATGAGTTATTTTCTAAAGGGCTGTTAAGAACATTTCAAATTGCACATGAGTTTTCAAATTTATCCGTTTTAGAAAATTTAATGATGGTTCCGGGAAATCAATCTGGAGAAAATATAATGACTGCATTATTTAAACCAGGTTTAGTTGCAAAAGAAGAAACTATTGTTAAAGAGAAAGCGAAAGAAGTTGTTGAATTCTTAAATCTAGGACATCTATCTAACGAGCTTGCTGGAAATCTTTCAGGTGGACAAAAGAAATTATTAGAACTTGGAAGAACGATGATGGTTGATGCAAAATTAGTGCTATTAGATGAAGTAGGGGCTGGAGTTAACAGAACTTTGTTAAAAGATCTTGGAACTGCAATAGAAAAGCTAAACAAAGAAAAAGGTTATACTTTTTGTATGATTGAACATGATATGGATTTTATTGGAAGGTTGTGTGATCCAGTGATTGTAATGGCTGAAGGATCAGTATTATTTGAAGGAACTGTTGAAGAAGCAAAAAAAGATGAAAAAGTTATTGAGAGTTACCTTGGCAGAGGATCAAAATTAAAGGATACAAATTAATGGCATATTTTGAGGGAATAGAAATGACAGGTGGTTATGGTAATGGTCCAGATATCATTAGCTCTTGTTCTGTAAATGTAAATAAGGGTGAAATAGTTTCTATTCTAGGACCCAATGGAGCTGGCAAATCAACTGCTATGAAAGCAATGTTGGGCTTGCTCAATTTAAAATCTGGATCAGTAAATATTGATGGCAAAGATATCTCTAAATTATCTCCTCAAGACAGAGTTAAAGAAGGTATTTCTTTTGTCCCACAGACTAAAAATGTTTTTGCAGGAATGACTGTTGAAGAAAATTTAGAAATGGGTGCATTTCTTGTTGAGAATGAAATCAAAAATATAATTGAGGAAATTTACGAATTGTTTCCAATTTTAAGAGAGAAAAGAAATCAGATGGTTGGTGAGCTTTCTGGAGGTCAAAGACAACAAGTAGCTCTAGGTCGAGCTTTAATGATTAAACCTACTGTTTTAATGTTAGACGAGCCAACTGCTGGGGTATCACCAATTGTGATGGACGAATTATTTGATCATATTGTAAAAGTAAAAAGAACAAACGTTGCAATCTTAATGGTAGAACAAAATGCAAAACAAGCTTTAAGCATTTCAGATAGGGGCTATGTGCTAGTTACTGGAGAAAATCGTTATTCAGGAACTGGTAAAGAATTATTAGACGACCCAAGAGTAAGAAGCTCTTTTTTGGGAGGTTAATATGGATTTTGTAAATGCAATAATTCTTTTATTAAATTATATTTTTATTCCTGCATTAACTTATGGATCTCAGTTAGCACTGGGTGCAATATTTGTAACATTAATCTATGGAATTTTAAGATTTGCAAACTTCGCTACAGGTGACATGATGTCTTTTGGAACCATGATGACAATTTTGTTTACATGGTATTTTCAATCTTTAGGAGTCTCTTTAGGTGTTTTGCCCACTGCTTTGTTGGCTATTCCTTTTGGAATAATTTTTATGATTCTTTATATGCTTCTAATAGATAAGTTTGTCTTTAAATATTATAGACACCAGAAGAGCCCTCCAGTTCAGTTTGCAATGGTAAGTATAGGCGTAATGTTTGTAACACAAGCTGTTGTAAGAATAATAATTGGACCTGCTGATAGAAGATTTTTTGATGGAGAAAAATTTATTATTAAAGCTCGTGAATTTAAAGAGATGACAGGTTTAAATGAAGGACTTGCATTAAAATCAACTCAAGTGATAACTATTTTTGTAACGATAGTCTTAGTCTCTTTATTGTTTTGGTTCTTAAATAGAACTAAAACTGGAAAAAGTATGAAAGCTTATTCTGATAATGAAGATCTTGCATTGCTTTCAGGTATTGATCCAAAAAAAATAGTTTTAGTTACTTGGGTAATTGCTGGTATTTTAGCTACAATAGGTGG
>CACFEM010000040.1 GCA_902565325.1 uncultured Pelagibacteraceae bacterium | reverse complement strand
CCAGCACCTGCCGCACCCTCTTTTAAACTGTCACTCTCTTCAACAAAAGTTTCTTCGGATAACTTGTATAAATTATTCCATTCTTTGTCTGTAAAGTTATCTTCATTTTCAAGTAGATTGACCTCAATTGTATTCGCTATCTTTGGAAATTCTTGATCAATAAAATTTGAAAAAATATTTACATTTAGATTTAGTAGCATTTTTTTTTTATCTATTTTTACATTAATTTTTTTTCCTATAATTTCTGATGAACGACTTATGAAGGAAATAAAAATTATCGGATAAGCAACATTTTTGAATTCAATTTTTTTTAAATTTTCTAAAACATTTATTTGATCTAAAAAACTAACACCTAAAGTAATTGGACAGTAAGGATTGTTAGATGAATAATTAGTTTCACTAATTAAATTTAAATTTTCAAATTTAGTTTTATTTTTTTGATTAAAATATTCATTAAGGTGCTTAATACCTGGTAAACTAAATAGCTCTAACAACCTTATACTTTTTCCTGTTTCCTCGGAAACTCCCCAAGAATATCCTGCTGCCTTTGATGCTCTTTTAACAGTAGTTTCAATTTCACTCAGTGATTTCATTATTAAATATTAGTTTTATATACCCACTGCTCATCATAACTTTTTAGCTCATTTGGAAGTGGAGCACCTTGGAACATGCAAATTCTTAACCATTTGTCAGATCGTGGATCAAATTTTAATGCCCCAAAAAAAGACAATTTTAATCTAAGCATATCAATAGGCATTAAATCTTTACCAATTGTATTATCTTGTATTTCTGAATAAGGAAATTTTTCTACAATGAATGCCCTCCTCACGACATGTCTTAATTCAGAATTTGATGTTAAAAATTCAGCAATAGTTAAACTATTTTTTGAGACTAATAGTTTGTCATAAAGTTTTTTTATATCTCTTGCTATTGCTAAAGGCTGTTCTAGTTCTGATCCATGCTCCTCAAAACGATCAGCTAATCTAGGTTCTTCTTTATTTTTTGAAATAAACCAAAAGTTTTTATTATTTTCTTTATCTTCAAAATTAATATCTAAAATGTTTGGATACTTTGCTTCTATGATATTACGCAATTCTTCAACTTTTCTATGAGTTGGAATATTAAAATATTTTTCCTCATCTGAGCTCATTTCTTTTACCAAAGGATTTACAATATTGTTATAAGGCTCCATCATTATTGAAACAATGTATTCAATGCATTCCTCGCAAGTATTATCCTCCAACCATTGATATATTTTGTTAAAAGGATATTCGATCTCAAAATTAAAATCTTTGTTTATAAAGTTTAAAAATTTTTCAACATCTTTTAGTAATGATGTGATTTTTGTTTGCTGATATTCACTATCAGTATTCCAGCTTGTAATATTTTTTAAAGATTTTTTTACACAATCTATAAACAAATCACTATCTTGACTTTCTACATCTTTGATTTCTCTAATTTTCTTAAGTGCTTTTTCTTTACTTAGAATCCAATTATTTAATAGAGTTGGGTGGTTAACTATAAAAGGAGCCATACCTAGGCCTGTAGAATTACCAATTCCCAAGTTTTTACAAATATTATTATCTAACTTAACAGCTGTTTTTGGATTTTTATAATAAGCAACATGATTAACTTGATCAAAAGTAAATTGTCTTACCAAATATACCAACATCATTTCTAATCTGAATGGACCATTAATTTCTTCACGATTTTTAATTCTAAATCGATCTGCAAGACCAAATTTGCCTGAGCCATATACTGCCGTAGTCCTATATAAATATCCTACTTTTGATAATAAGTTTAAATCTGGCTGCTGACCTTTGCTCAAACTTTCAACTACGTGATTATAAATTCTTACTGATTTGTTTGCTCTAGATAAAGTTAATTCTTTATAAGAAAGTCTACCAACTTCTTGTTTTGGAACTTCATTTTTTAATCTTTCTATGTCTTTTTTTGTAGGAACTCCATCATGTAATGTAAAAGCTGCATCCCATTTTGTTGCAATAACTCTATCTGATCTTTCTTCGTCTTTGATTTCATTTGCAAAACAAACTAAAGAATAAACTCTTTTATTTTTTTTAAATGAATAAACAGCTTCTCCAAAACCATTTTCATTTAAATTAAATAAATCTCTTTTATATTCCCACTCTTTAAATTCATTAAGAAAACTTCTTAAAAAAGATAATTTTGATTGATGAAATGATCCAAGCCTTGATAATTTCATTATCTTGTTTGGGTCTCTTAATTCAACTTTCATAATTAAATTGATTTATAAAATTTGTACCAGTTATTTCCAAGTATTCCATGTGTCTCGGTATCAGAAAAGCCTACTTTTTTAAGACCTTTTTCAATATTTGAGAACCCCCTTGCATCAAGAAACCAATCGGGTTGTTTTGGAAAACCTGGTTTATTTTTTGAACCTTCACCAAAATTTTTACTCTTAGACCAAGAACCATTTCTCATCCATTCTACAACAGTGTCTGGATGATCTAAACAAAGATCAGAGCCTATTCCTATTTTTTTTACATCCATTATTTCCGCTGTTTTTGCTACCATTTCACAAAAACTATTTAGAGTACAATTTGTATTATCTTTTAAATGATGAGGATATAATGATAAACCCAACATACCACCACTATCACTTAAAGTTTTCAATAGATCTGAAGATTTATTTCTCTTAGCTGGATGCCAAAAAGAAGGATTGGCATGTGTAATTGCAATTGGTTTTTCACTTAATTCAATTGCATCTAGAGTACTTTTTTCTGCAGAATGTGACATGTCAACTACAAGGCCAACTCTATTCATTTCTCTTATAACCTCACGTCCAAAATTTGTAACTCCACTATCTACTTTTTCATAACAGCCTGTTGCTAGCAAAGACTGGTTATTATAAGTAAGTTGCATAAATCTGCATCCTAATTGATGAACCTTTTCAACAAGATTTATGTCATCTTCAATAGGTGAACAGTTTTGAAAACCAAAGAATATTGCAGTTTTGTTTTCTTTATTAGCTTTATCAATATCTTGGAAATTCTTGCCAAGAAAAATTAAATCAGAATTTTCATGAAATAATTTCTCCCATTTTTTAATTTCAAGTTGTAATTCATCAAAATCTTCATGGTAGACAATGGTAACATGGACAGCATCTAATCCAGCAGATCTATTGATCTCAAAGATTTTCCTAGACCAATTACAATATTGAAGATTATCTATTTTATAATTCATAGTATGCTTAACTCTAATCAATATGTAATTTAAATACTATTAATTTTATTGAAATTTTAAGTTAATTTTGAAATAAACAGATTGATCAATTTTCATGAAAAAAAATAGTAAATTAAAAGTTTCAATCATAATGGGGAGTCAATCTGACTATAAAGTAATGAAACTAGCCGAAAAAACCCTAAAAAAAATTGGAGTTTCATTTGAAACAAAAATTATATCTGCTCACAGAACACCACAAAGAATGTATGAATATGCTGCAAAAGTTGATCAAAATAACATAGGAGTAATAATTGCAGGAGCTGGAGGATCTGCTCATCTTCCGGGCATGATATCAGCACTTACACATGTGCCAGTACTTGGTGTTCCTGTTGAAAGTAAAAAACTAAAAGGTTTGGATAGTTTGTTATCAATTGCACAAATGCCTAAAGGAATTCCAGTAGGAACACTTGCTATAGGAGAGGATGGCGCCATTAATGCCGCTTTATTAGCTGCAGCAATACTTGCTAATAATAATTCAAATGTTCGAAAAAAACTTAAAAATTTTAGAACAACACAAACTAAATCTGTAAAGAAATCTCCAAAATAAAATGTCTGAAATTACTCTTGGTATCATTGGAGGTGGTCAACTTGGAAGCATGCTTGCAATAGCAGCTAAAAAATTAAATGTTAAAACTGTAGTTTTTTGTGATGACATAGATGCGCCTGCACAAAATTTTTGCAATCAATTTGTTACTGGAAGTTATGATAATAAAGAAAAAATAGCAGAATTTATAAATCAGGTTGATTTAGTTACTTATGAATTTGAAAATATTCCATATGAAACATTAAATGAAATTAATAAATCTAAACCTGTTTTACCTAAGCCTTCTGTTAACAGATTAATTCAACATCGATTAGCTGAAAAAGATTTTGTTAATAAATTAAATATTAGAACAACCAGATATGTTTCAATTGAAAAAAAATCTGACATTGATGCCTTAGAAGATTTTTTACCTGGAATATTAAAAACAACAACACTTGGCTATGATGGCAAAGGTCAATATCCAATTAAATCAGGTGATGAACTTAATTCGTTGAATATTGATTTTTCAAAAGGATATATTCTTGAAAAACTTGTGAAATTAAAAAAAGAGATTTCAATTATAATCACAAGGTTTAGTAATAATAAATACGAAATTTATGAACCAATAGAAAACACTCACGAAGATCAAATTTTAAAATACTCAAAAATACCTGCTGAAATTAATGAAAAAATTTTTAATCAATCTAAAGATTGGGCAATGCTAATAGCTGAAGAACTTAAATATGTTGGAACTTTGTGTGTAGAATTTTTTATTGATAGAAATGATAATCTTTATGTTAATGAAATTGCTCCAAGGGTACACAATTCAGGGCATCTAACAATAAATGCTTTTAATGTGAGTCAATTTGAAAATCATATTAGAGCTGTATGTGGTTTAGAACAAATCCCTTTAAAAAAAATATCTAATGCTAAAATGATGAATTTACTTGGCAATCAAATTACTCATTACAGAAACATACAAAAGTTTAATGATAATGAATTTTTCTTTGATTATTTAAAAAAAGATATAAAAGAAAAAAGAAAAATGGGTCATATCACAACTTTAGTATAAATGTTAAAATCGATAGAAGGCAATTTTGATAATCCAGAAGTTAATGAACTTCTAACTAAACATTTTATTGAGCTTAGAGCCGCTTCACCGGAAGGAAGTGCTCACGTACTAGACATTCCAGGTTTAAAAATATCATCAATTAAATTTTGGAGTTTGTGGGATAATGAAAAATTAATCGGTTGTGGTGCTCTAAAATTTTTAGATAAAGAACATGGAGAATTTAAATCTATAAGAATTCATGATAATTTTAGAAATCAAGGCCAAGGGATTAATGTAATCAATCATTTAATTAATGAAGCTAAAAAGCTTAAAATTAAAAGATTGAGCATCGAAA
>CACFEM010000039.1 GCA_902565325.1 uncultured Pelagibacteraceae bacterium | reverse complement strand
AATATATGGTTTTGAAATATAAAAATTAAAAAAATAACTAGAAATTTTATATCTCATCATAGAAAAAAAATTCGTTTGAAGTTTTGTGGATATTAATAATAAAATCAACTTTATAAAAAAGAGTAAAACAATTAATATTGAAATTGTGTATACAAAATCTTGACTGTAGTCTAAAATCTCTATATTTAAAAATTCTAAAAATTGTAAATTTTTTTCCCCTATACTGTCACTAAACAGAATACTTATAACTGGTAAAATTAAAGCAATATTTAAAGACTCCAACAAAGTACATACAGTAAATAAAAAAAAAATTAAATAAATTTTACTTGTTTTAAAAAATTTCTGTATTTGAAAAAAATCCAATATTGTTTGATAGAATTTATTCATTCAAATTATTTTCTTATTTTTAATTTTTTCAAGATATTATTAGTTAAAGATGAATTTTTCGAAATAGATTGAGGCGATTTTTTGTTTAACAATTTATCATAGTAACTTAAATCTAAACCAAGCGCTGGTCTTAATTTTTTTATGTTTTCTGTTGTAAACTTTTCACCTTTTTGAATATTTTTAACAGCAAAAACTGATCTTCTTAACAATTTACTTTGATTTTCTTTTTTTGATCTATAAAAAAAATCCTTTCCCTTAAGTTTGTATGCATTTACCAAATCCTTTTTAAATTCTGTGATTTGCTCACCTTTGATTGAAAAATCTAGATCAAGACCTTTTTTTTGATTTTTAAGAGCAATATGTTTTTCAATTATTTCAGCACCCAAGACTACTGATGAGATTGCTACGATATTGTTATTAGAATGATCTGACAAACCAATTCTACAATTAAACTTTTTTTTTAATATTTTGATATTGTTTAAGTTAAAATCTTCAATATTAGATGGATAATTGCTTACACAGTAAAGCAAGGTAATGTCGGTTGACCCATATTTTTTTGCTGTTTTAAAGGCTTTTTCTATTTCGTTAATTGAAGCCATGCCTGTTGAAATTATTATAGGTTTTTTTGTTTTGGCTATTCTTTTAATCAAAGACAAATCATTCATTTCAAAAGAGGCAACTTTATAAATTGGACAATTTAATTTTTCTAAAAAATCAACTGCTTCTTCATCAAACGGTGTGCTAAATATTTTTATTTTTAATTTTTTTGCATATTGAAATAATCTTTTATGCCACTTATACGGTGTTTGGGCTTTTTCATAAAGTTGCCATAGATTATAATTCTTCCAAAGTCCCTTTTTAATAACAAATTGTTTGTTCTTTGAATTGACGGTCATGGTTGAGGGTTTGTATGTTTGTAGTTTTACAGCGTCAGCTCCATATAATTTTGCTTCTTTAATTAAATTAAGAGCATTTTTTAATTTTCCATTATGATTTGCTGAAATTTCTGCAACCAAAAAAGGAGTTTTGTATTTCATTTATTAATTTTATTTTTAATTTAAAAGATACTTAAAATATAATTTAGTTATTATTTTACATCTTTTAATAAAATGTTTTCATCAGCATAAATTATTTTTTTTGCTTTTTTTCCAATTAATTTATCCATTTCATAAGGAAAAAGTCCTCCACCTGGAGATTTAATTGTTAAATTAGAGATAAGTATTTTTTGATTTTTTTTAATTATATTTTTTGCAACAATCGATTTGGACATTTTTCGAATTGGTTCTTTTTCAGACTCAAGTACTTTTTTTCTTTTGCTTCCAAGCATTAATGGAACTCTTTTAATATTTCTTATAAATCTTTCAAGACCTTGGGGTTCTAATGAAAAAGCGTTATCAGTGCCTTTGTTACCTCTATTAAGTGTAAAATGTTTTTCGAATACTCTTGCTCCTAACATGTATGCTATAGTTGCTGCATCTATACCATTTTCATGATCTGAGAGTCCTATGATATTCGATGGAAATTCTTTTAAATAAGTCGAGATAACATTTAAATTCATGTCCTTGATATCGCATGGATACGATGCTGTACAGTGAAGGACTGATAGTTTTTTATTTATACTCATAATATTTTTAACCGCTCTTTTTACATCTTTCAATGTTCCACCTCCTGTGCTTAAAAAGATTGGTTTTTTTGTTTTAGCAACTTCTTTTTGAAGTATAGTGTTATTAAGATCTGCAGATGCTATCTTATAGCAATTTACATTTAAGCTTTCCAAAAAGCTAACACTCTCTAAGTCAAATGGTGTTGCAAATATTTCTATATTTATTTTATTTGCAAATTTAATAAGTTCTTTATACTGATTTTTGCTCAATTCCAAAAAATCACGATGTTTTCCATAAGTTTTTGCAAAACTATTCGGATTTTCGTAAGGACTATCATAAAATTTTTTTGTAAATAATGTTTTGTTGTTTCTTTTTTGAAATTTAACTGCTGAGGCTCCTGCTTTTTTTGCTGCCAAGATTAATTCTTTTGCTTTTTTTGTACTACCTTGATGGTTATGACCTATTTCAGCAATTATAAATGGATTTTTATTATCAATAATTCTTTTTCCAATTTTTAGTTTTTTCTTAATTGTCATTTTAGATTAGTATATATACAAATCGAATTAAATTCATAATGAAAAAAAAGCAAAGAAAAAAAATTATTGCTTTAATAGGTGTAAGATCTGGCTCCTCGGGTTTAAAAAATAAAAATATTTTGAAACTATCAAACAAACCATTAATGGCATGGATCATTGAAACTGCCAAAAAGGTAAAATCTATAGATAGAATAATTGTATCAACTGACAGTCTCAAATATCAAAAAATTGCAAGAAAATATGGTGCAGAAACACCTTTCAAAAGACCAAGATCAATTTCAAATAAATTTTCTAATGAAATAGAATATGTAAAGCATGCTGTAAAATATTTAAAAGATAAAGAAAATTATAAACCTGATATTATCGTACGCTTATTAGCAACTTCACCTTTGCAAAGAAATAATGATATAGAAAAAGGAATTAAATTATTTTTAAAAACAAAATGTAATTCTGTTGTTATTGTTTCAGAAGCAAAACAACATCCTATGAAGGCATTAAAAATAGTAGGAAATAAAAAAAATGCTTCGTTAGTTGGTTATTTTGATAATAAAGGTGAAAGCGCATCTGGTTTACCAAGACAAATTTTTACCAAAGCATATTTCAGAGCAAATGTAATTATATTTGACCCAAAACTTTTAAATAAAAATACTATGACAGGGAAAAAGGTAAAATTTGTAATTGTAGATAAAAACAGAAATATAGATATAGATGACAAAATTGACTTCGAATTTGCAAATTTTTTAATTAAAAAATTTAAAATGAAATGAAAAAAAAAATATTAATTTCTTTATGTGAAAATCAGTATATTAGGAATTTTATCAATACCTCAGCTCTTAACTTATTGAAAGAAAAATATGAACTATATTTTATTGCTGACGAAAGAATCTCTAATGATCAAAAAGAAGAATTAAAAAAAATAAAAAGCTTTAAGGGTTTTTTTTATTACAATGATGAAAAAATTTCAAAATTTAACAAGCTAAATATTCAAGTGTCGTATATTAATGAAAAAAAATCTACTTCATTTAAAATGTTAAATAAAGGTGTCTATGTGCAAAATAGATTAACGAGAGATAGAGAAAACCTATTTTTAACTTTTTACTTTTTTCCAAAAAGAATAACAGTTAAAATTTTTAAATACTTTGAATATTTATTTTTTAAATTTTTTGGTAATGAAAAGAGAATTACTCAAAAATTTATTAACAAAAATAAAATAAATTCATTTATAGAAAAAACTATAGATGATTTAAAACCTGAATTAATCATTTTTCCTGCTAATGGAAACAAGGTAATGAATTTAGAACTTGTTTTAATTTCACAAAAAAAAAATATTAAAACATTTAAAATATGTGATAATTGGGATAATGCTTCCAGTAGGAGTTTTGTGCAACCCCAAGAAGATTATATTGGAGTTTGGGGAGAACAGAGCTTTCAACATGCAAAAAAAATAAATAATTTTGATCCAAAAAATATATTTATTTTAGGATGTGCAAGATTTGAAGGATATTTGTCAAATAAGAATAAAAATATCTCTATGTTTGATTTTAAATACATATTGGTCTTAGAAAATTTCATCAATCATAAAATTTACGATACTCTAAAAAAATTGGATGAAATAGTTTCAAATAATAAAAATTTTTCTGATAATAAAATTATTTATAGACCACATCCCAATAGAAAAGATACTAACTTTATAAATGTAAAATTATTTAAAAATGTTATCGTTGACCCTCAGGTAAGCACAAGTTACCAAGTACTTAATAACAAATATACTGCGGATTTAGATTACTATCCATCTCTTATCAACAATGCACAAATAATAGTTGCTGCACCTACCTCCATGATAATTGAAGCAATGATATTTCATAAAAAAACAATAGTTTTAGGTTATGATGGAAATAATTTTTTTAATTTTAAAAATTTTTTAAAATATAATCTCCATCTGCACGATTTAGAAAAATTCCCAACATTGAGGATAAATAGAGATCTTGATGAAATAGAAAATCAATTACAAGAACTCAAAGACCTTGAAATTAATTATACGACATTAAATAAAGTAGATTTGCATAGAAATTATTATTTAAATGATGCAATCGAATACAAACAGGCATTACTTGAAGCTGTTAATTCAATATTAATAAAATAATTTATGTGTGGAATTTTTTTAGTAAAATCAGAAAAAACATTAAATAAATCAAACTGCGAAAGTTCAAGTAATTTAATCAAATCCAGAGGTCCTGATTATTTTTTACAGAAATTTTTTAATAAAGAGAAAATGTATATTGCTAATTCTGTTTTAAGTATTTCTGGAAATTTTAAAAACAAATCAAAAGAGCTCAATTGTAATAAGCAAAAAAGTTTATTCATATCTTACAATGGTGAAATTTTTAATTGGAAAGAAATTTGTATTAAGGAAAATTTAAAAGTAAAAAATGACACTCAATTAATCTTAAAATTAATAGAAAAATATAACAAAACTAAATTTGTAAACAATTTTTTTGGAATGTTTGCTATTGTTATATTTGACAAAAAAAAAAATAAAATTCATTTCTATTGTGACCCACAGGGAGAAAAAAAACTATTTTTTTATAATAAAAATGGAAATTTTATAATTTCTTCTTCAATAAAACCAATTACTAACTATCTTTCAAAAAATGACCTTAATTTAGATAGTATAAAAGATTATTTCAATACAAGGCATTATATATTTTATAAAAAAACATTTTTTAAAAATATTCAAATTACGGAACCAGGTAAAATTTATGAATTTGATTTAAAAAATCATAAACTTAAAAGTAAATTCTTTGATAACCCTATTAACTGGATAAATAAAAAAACATACTTAGATTTAAATGAAAAAAGTGAACATGAAGTCAAATACCAACTCTATAAAATTTTAAATTATAATGCAAAGATGATGATATCAAAACATAAATTTGGTAATATTTTTAGTGGCGGCATAGACTCATCTTTGCAAACATCTTTGATAAGTAAGTATAAAAAACCAAAAGTAGTTTCTGTTCTAGACTTTATTAATAAAGATGAAATAACAAAAAATATTCAAAAATTTCAAAAA
>CACFEM010000038.1 GCA_902565325.1 uncultured Pelagibacteraceae bacterium | reverse complement strand
GTTAATTTAGCAATTGGGAAATCATTCCAGTAAATTTTAAAATCTTCATTCAAACTAATTAATCCTGTATCAATTATTGATTGAACACGTTTTTCTAATTCCGGACCAATAGTTTGTCTTGCAGCTTTTTTTAAAGATTTAATATCAGTTTCCAAAGCACCTTTTTTTAAATCTAGTTCTAATTTTAGCCCTTTTATCTTTCCGATGAATTGATCGTCAATTTTAACATCATTGTTTTGTAAAATTTCAGTTTTAAATTCCATATCTTGTTTTAAACCTCTAGCGAGCACGCTTGCTCTTTTGTCAATAAAAGTTTTAGTAAGTTCTTCATGTAATCTGTCTGAAAGTCTATCTTCTAAGTGTTTAGTTTTTTCAATCCAATAACTTTGATTTTCTACCCAATTATTTTTATTCGAAACATATGACCAAGTCCTGACATTTGCAATTCTATTTGATAAAGAATCTACATTTCCATCTAATTTATCTAGTTTCATAAGCTGTAATCTCATATAATCTTCAGAAATTAGTCCTTTTTTGCTAGTTAAAAACTTAAATACATTTCCAATAACTTCAAAATGATTTCCATAAGTTTTTTTTACAAAATCAGGAATTTGGCAACATTCCCACAAGAGCATTAAAGTTTTCTTATCAAATTCTTTATTTAAAATTTTTTGATCTTTTAAAAAATATTTAAGTGCTTTTTCATCCTCACATTCATGAATTTTTCTTAGCCATTCCACCTGAGGTTTTTCCTCTAAACTTTTAATTAAACTAATTGGGTTATTGAAATTAAGATTTGAATTTCTCCAAAACAAAGTTCTTATTTCTTCAAATTTATGATTTTCTAATAATTCTACCTCTTCTGGAGATATTTCTTTACAATCACCAGTAATACCAAAACTTCCATCGTTAAGGTATCGACCAGCTCTACCGGCTATTTGACCTATTTCAGATAAATTTAATCTTCTTAATTTTTTTCCATCAAATTTCTTAACATTTGAAAAATAAACAAAATCTAAATCCATGTTTATTCCCATCCCAATTGCATCTGTTGCAACTAGGAAATCAACATCCCCAGATTGATATAATTCAACTTGAGCATTTCTTGTTTTTGGACTTAGTGATCCCATTACAATAGCGGCACCACCCTTTTGTCTTCTTATTAACTCAGCAATGGCGTAAACCTCCTCTGCTGAAAACGCGATGATTGCTGTTTTTCTGTCAATTCTTGATACTTTTTTATGACCAGCGTAGGTAAGTTTAGATAGTCTTTCTCTATTTATAAATTCAATATCTCCATCTAATTTTGAAATAATATTTTTAATGGTACTTGAGCCCATTAGCATTGTGAGTTTTTCCCCCCTCATATTTAAAAGTCTATCAGTAAAAATATGACCTCTTTCATGATCAGAGCACATTTGAATCTCGTCAACGCCAACAAACTCAAGATGTTTGTCAATTGGCATAGACTCCACTGTGCATAAAAAATATTTTGCATTAGATGGGATTATTTTTTCTTCTCCAGTTATAAGTGCAACTTTATCTAAACTTATTTTCTTGATTACTTTGTCATATACTTCTCTAGCAAGTAATCTAAGTGGAAATCCAATCATGCCACTCTCAAAAGAAAGCATGGTTTCGATAGCAAGATAGGTTTTGCCTGTATTTGTAGGACCGAGAACAGCTGTAATTTTATTTTTAGTCATTTCTATCTTTTGTGCTTCTTTTTTTTTACCTACCAGATATTGTTACTGCTAAAGAACAAAAATAGACTAAAACATGACCGAATCGGAGGGTAAAAAGTTCTCATTTTCTTTTAAATGTTAGTGAGATTATCATAAATAAGATTAATTCTATAACAGTAATTTAATTTAATAAAATGAGTAAAAAACTTTGGCAACCTTCTATAATTGTAAAAAAAAATTCAAATTTATTTGCTTTTGAAAATTACATTTCAAAAAAATTAAAAATAAAATTTAATAAAAACTATAAAAAATTATTAAATTGGAGTATTAAAAATTCACCTGAGTTTTGGAGTAGATTTTGGGATTTTAGCAAAATAAAGGGATTTAAAAGTAATAAAAATTTCAGAAAATCAAAGACTTTTTATAAAAATTTATTTTTACCAGGCAGCAGACTAAATTTTGGTGAAAATTTATTATCTAAAAACAACAATGACAAAGCAGTAACCTTTATTAGTGAAAATGGATTTAGAGAAGAAAGATCATGGAGACAATTAAATTTAAATACTAATAAAATTTCAAAGTTTCTAAAAAAAATAAATATTAAAAAAGGAGATAGAGTAGCTGCATATATGCCAAATACTATTGAAACTGTTGAAGCATTCATTGCTACAACTTCTTTGGGAGGTATTTGGTCTTCTTGTAGTCCTGATTTTGGATCTAAAGGTGTTATAGAAAGATTTTCTCAAATTAATCCAAAAGTTTTATTCATTACTGATCAGTATTTTTATAATGGAAAAAAAATAGATATTTTAAATAGACTTCCAGAGATTTTAAAATTAATTCCATCAATTAAAAGTGTTGTAATTAGTAACTATCCTGGAAAAAAGTTTATTAAAAATAAATATAAATTTAAAAAAATTAATTTATTTAAATGGAATGAGTTAATGCAAACTAATACTGAAAAAATTGATTTCAAAAGATTTGATTTTGAAACAGAGTTAGCAATATTATATTCAAGTGGAACTACTGGAAAACCTAAATGCATTTGTCATCGATCTGGTGGTGTTTTAATCCAGCATATGAAGGAACATCAATTACATTGTAATATTAAAGAAAATGATAACGTTTTTTATTTTACCACATGTGGATGGATGATGTGGAATTGGTTGGTTAGTTCATTAGCTTCGAAGGCATCTATTGTTCTTTTTGATGGATCACCAATGTTTAAATCATCCGATTTGCTTTTGAAAATAGCACAAAGAGAAAAAATAACTTTATTTGGAATAAGTGCGAAGTATGTAGATGCTTTAAGAAAATTTAAACCAAAATTAAAATATAAATTTAAACTAAATAAACTAAGAACAATTTGTTCAACTGGCTCACCTCTTTCAGAAGAAAGTTTTAAATATGTTTATAAGCATATTAAAAAAAATGTGCACTTGTCATCTATTTCTGGTGGTACTGACATTGTCTCATGCTTCGTATTAGGAAATTTATATCAGCCAGTGAATATAGGAGAAATACAAAACAATGGTTTGGCTTTAGATGTAGATGTTTTAAGTGATAAAGGGAAGTCTTTAAAAAATAGTAAAGGAGAACTTGTCTGTAAAAATCCTTTTCCATCAATGCCTTTAAAGTTTTGGAATGATAAAAATGATATTAAACTTAAGAGTGCTTATTTTAATAGATTTAAAAATATATGGCACCATGGAGATTACGCAGAGATAAAAAATAGTGGTGGATATATAATTCATGGAAGATCAGATACCACTTTAAATCCAGGAGGTGTAAGACTTGGAACAGCAGAGATATATTCAGAAGTTGAAAAGTTTAAAGAAATAAAAGAGTCTATTGTTGTAGGACAATCATGGGACAATGATGTTAGAATAGTTTTATTTATTGTAATGAGCAAAAATTATTCATTAACAGCAGAATTAATTAACAAAATTAAATTACAAATAAAAAAAAATGCATCTCCTAGACATGTTCCAAGTAAAATTATTGTTGTAAAAGATATACCTCGAACAAAAAGTGGCAAAATAGTTGAACTAGCAGTTAAAAGTAAGTTAGAAGGAAGTAAAATTAAAAACATCGAAGCCTTAGCAAATCCCGAAGCTCTTGAACAATATAGTAATTTAAAAGAATTAAGTTTCTAAATATAAACTATTAGAATTCGATATTCTTAGATGATATGCTTGAATAATTATTAATAAAAATATGAAATAGAAGGAGATTTATGTTTAAAAAATTATTTAGAACATTTGCAGTTTTTTTGTTTCTTTCAGGCTCATTTGTAGGGAAAGCAATTTCTAATGAATTGACTTTCTTTACAATTGGTACTGGAGGAACTGCTTATACCTATTATCCAGTAGGAGGAATGATAGCCAATGCTATTTCAAAACCTCCAGGATCAAGGGAATGTGGAAAAGGTGGAAGTTGTGGAGTTGATGGTTTGATTGCATCTGCTGTTTCTTCCAGAGGTTCAGTTGATAATGTAAACGCTATTATTTCAGGATTAAGAAATTCTGGATTTGCACAATCTGATGTTGCTTATTGGGCTTACACTGGAACAGGAACAATGGAAGGTAAAGAACCTGCAAAAGATTTGAGAACTATTGCGGCTTTATTCCAGGAACATATTCATTTAGTAGCTTTAAAAAAAAGTAATATTAATTCAGTTAAAGACTTAAAAGGAAAAAGAGTATCTTTGGATGAGCCAGGTTCTGGTACATTTGTAGATGCTAAATTAATCTTAGAGTCAAATGGATTAAGCACTAGTGATGTTAAAGCAGAAGCTTTAAAAGGAAAAGCAGCAACTGATGCTTTAAGAAATGGTAAAGTTGATGCTATTTTTGTTGTAGCTGGCTATCCAACTGGTGCAATAGTTGAGCTTGCATCTGCAGTTGATATTAAATTAGTGCCAATTGATGGTGCTGGAGCAAAAGCTCTAACTTCAAAATATGGGTTCTTTTCTGAAAGTCCGATACCATCAGGAACTTATGAAGGCGTAGATGCAGTTAATACTGTAGCTGTTGGTGCTCAGTGGTTTACATCTGCAAAAGAAGATACTGATTTAATATATAAAATAACAAAAGCTTTGTGGAATAAGGAGTCTAGAAAGCTAATGGATGTAGGACATGCAAAAGGGAAAACAATTACACCTGATACAGCCCTTTCGGGAGTAGGAGTACCATTACACCCTGGTGCAGAAAAGTTCTATAAAGAAGCAGGACTAATAAAATAATTAATAAAAATATACTGCCCTAGATCTATTTTGATCTAGGGCATTTTTCATGTCTCAGTTTAATATTTCACAAAAAAAAGTTTCTGATTTACAAAAAAGATATGAGGTTAAAACTAATGAGAGGGAATTAAAAAATTTTTTAAAATCTTTTGCTTTTTTAGTTTTAGCATTAATGTCTGTTTATCATTTCTATGCTTCTGGTTTTGGTACAATTAGAGAAATTTTGCATAGAGGAATACATATCTCTTTCGTTGTAGGTTTAGTTTTTATTTTTTATAGTTGGAAAAAAATTGATCATAGTAAAAAAAATTATAACACACCTCTTATTGATATAATTCTTTCAATTTTAGTAGTTATTTCAGCTTTATATTTACCCTTACTACCTCCAGAGGTTTTAGCTCCAAGGGTTGGTAATCCTGAAAATATAGACATTATAATGGGATCTTTCTTGATAGTATTAACTTTAGAGGCCGCAAGAAGATCAATTGGTTTTACTCTACCTTTAATTTGTGTGCTCTTTATTTTGTTTGCTATTTTTGGACCTTATTTTCCTGGTGCTTTAAAACATGGAGGCGCTAGTTGGGTTGGTTTTGTAAATCATATTTACCTTACTAATCAAGGAATCTATGGAATTGCTGTCGGGGTTATGGCTCAATATGTTTTTTTATTTATATTATTTGGTGTACTTGCAACAAGAATTGGATTGGGCCAGCTTTTTATTGATTTAGCAATGGTAATAGCTGGAAAATATTCTGGAGGTCCAGCAAAAGTTGCGATTTTTTCATCAGCTTTTTTAGGAACTATTTCTGGTTCATCTATCGCTAATACTGTTACGACTGGGTCTTTAACAATTCCAGCAATGAAAAAAGTTGGCTATCCACCACATTTTTCTGGAGCTGTAGAAGCAACAGCTTCTACAGGTGGCCAAATTACACCCCCAATACTCGGAGCTGCAGCATTTATAATGGTAGAATATTTAGAAGTTCCACTTAGAGATATTTTAGCAGCAGCACTTATTCCTGCTTTACTTCATTATTTTGGCATATTTATAATGGTTCACCTGGAAGCTAAAAAGCTGGGCCTTAGAGGGTTAACAGATGAAGAAGTGCCAAAATTTTTATCAGTAGTTAAAGATAACTGGTTGTCCTTGGCACCATTAATACTTTTAGTTTATTTAATTTTGATTGGTCGTACACCTGACTATGCTGCAGTAATTTCAATTATAGCATGCGTATTAATTGGTTTTGTAAAAAAAACAAATAGACTTACAATCAAAGATCTCGTTCAGTGTTTATCACAAGGAGCAAAAAATACTTTAGCTGTTGGAGCTGCAGCTGCAGCAATCGGAATTATAGTTGGTGTTGTAACACTAACTGGTGTTGGATTTCGATTAGGATATGTTGTAATTCAAA
>CACFEM010000037.1 GCA_902565325.1 uncultured Pelagibacteraceae bacterium | reverse complement strand
GGCCACTTAATGTCTGTTTTTTCATTTATTTTTTCAAGACATTCGCTTGCTAGGTGAGGAATTACAGGAAGCATTGTAATTAAAATCTTTTTATAATTTTCTTTAAGATTTGAGTGATTTATGTTTGTTTCTAACATTTTAGTAAAAAAAGAATAAATTTCATGAAACATTGCAATAATAACATTGTATCTAAATTTTTCTAAAGCAAAATTTATTTTTTTAATAGCTTGATTTACAAATAAATCTATATCTTCGTTAGAATTAGCTTTTTTTTCATTTAAAACTAAACAAATTTTTTCATTTAGTAACCAAAATTTTTGAATATATTTAAATGACGAATTCATTCCACTATCTGACCATTGAATATCTTTCTCTGGCGGACTGTCAGACAAAATAAAAAATCTTACGGAGTCAGCTCCATATTGAGCAATCATTCTTTCAGGATCAATTGTATTTTTCTTTGATTTAGACATTGATTCAGACGGCCCAACTTTAACAATCTCTTTAGGACTATCTTTAATAAAATAATCTTTTCCATTTTCGGAAAAAACTTCTTCAGGGTTTAACCACTTGTTATCTTTATCTTTATAAGTTTGATGACAAACCATACCTTGAGTAAACAACCCTTTGAAAGGTTCTTTTAGTTTAAATGTTTCATTTTTAAGCTTTATTGCTCTTACAAAAAATCTTGAATACAATAGATGTAATATTGCATGTTCAATACCTCCAATATATTGATCTACAGGCATCCAGTAATTTATATCTTCCTGGTTAAATGGATAATCATCATTTTTAGATGAGCAAAATCTTAAAAAATACCAAGATGAATCAACAAATGTATCGAGTGTGTCAGTTTCTCTTACACATTTTTTTCCATCAATTATTATTGATTTCCATTCATTTTCAGTATCAAGGGGGTTCCCGTCAGTATTAATTTTTTCAATATTAGGAAGTGCTACAGGAAGATCTTTTTCAGGAATTTTTACAACATTATTATTTTCATCATATGCAATTGGTATTGGGCAACCCCAATATCTTTGCCTAGATATGCCCCAATCTTTTAATCTATAGTTTATTTTTTTGTTTCCTAATTTGTTTTCTTCAAGATATTTTATTGTTTTAGATACAGATTCTTCTGGAACAGTTAAGCCATTTAGAAATTTTGAGTTAATAATTATTCCGGACCCTGTATGAGGTGCTGATTTAACTTCAAAATTATCGTCTTCATCTAAAGGTTTTACAACCGTGGTAATTTTTAATTTATATTTTTTTGCAAAATCAAAGTCTCTCTGATCATGACCCGGGCACCCAAATACAGCTCCAAATCCATAGTCCATTAAAACAAAGTTTGCAAAGAAAACAGGAACTTTATTATTTTTATCTAAAGGGTTTATTGCTAACAAGTTGGTTTTGAAACCAATTTTTTCAGCTTGAGCTATAGACTCCTCTGTTGTTCCTGTCTTAGAACAGGTCTCTTTAAACTTGGTAAATTCAGGGTCATTTTCATAAAATTTTGATAGAGGATGATCCACTGAAAGTGCTAAAAATGAAAATCCAAAAAGTGTATCTGGTCTTGTTGTATAACATTTTATTGAATCTACTTTATCTGATCCTTCAATTGGAAAATCTATTTCACAGCCAAAAGATTTTCCTATCCAATTTTTTTGCATGGTTTTTACTTTGTCTGGCCAATTTTTTAGTTGGTCTAGATCTTTTAATAATTCCTCTGAAAAATGAGATATTTTGAAAAACCATTGGTTAAGTTTTTTTCTTTCAACATTAGCACCTGATCTCCATCCTTTTCCATCAACCACTTGCTCGTTTGCTAAAACAGTTTTATCTACGGGGTCCCAATTTACATAACTTTCTTTTCTATAGACCAATCCTTTGTCATAAAGGTCTAAAAAAAGTTTTTGCTGATGTTTATAATATTCAGGTGAGCAAGTTGAAATTTCTCTATCCCAATCAATTGAAAGTCCAAGCTGTTTTAGTTGACTTTTCATAGTTTGAATATTTCCTTCAGTCCAGGTTTTAGGATTTAAATTGTTTTGTCTTGCTGCGTTTTCTGCTGGCATTCCAAATGAGTCCCAACCCATGGGATGGAGAACATTGTAACCTTGGAGAGATTTATATCTAGCTAATACATCACCTATAGCATAATTTCTGACATGGCCCATATGAATTTTTCCAGAGGGATATGGAAACATTTCTAAGCAATAAAATTTTTTTTCTTTTGATACAGAAGATTTAAATGATTTATTTTTTTGCCAATACTTTTGCCATTTACTCTCAATTGTCTTGAAGTTGTATCTTTCCACAAATTATATCTTATTGATTAATTTTTATCGCCTGGAGCAAGGATGGAATTTAAATCTCTTTTAGGATTTGAGTCAATCATATCTTTTTTATATTTTGCAGCTCTCTTTAAAATTGCAACTTTTAATTCATTTTCTATTTTAGGATTACTTTGCGAAACTTTGCAGCTATTTGTTTTACCGCATTCTTTGCTAAAAACTTTAATTTTTAATGCATCTGCTCTAATTTCATTAGACAGAAATCTAATCGATATTTTAATTGAATCATCTGCGTTGCCTTGGTCACTATACCAATCAGTAATTATTAATCCCCCTCCATAATCAGCTGAAGTAAGCGGCATAAAATCTAAAATATCTAAGCTTGCTCTCCACATTTCATTAGATGTTGCAAAATTAAAATTACCATCTCCTTTTTTTTTCGTTGCACCCATAATTGTGAAGCCTTTTCCTTCTTGGAGGTTTTTTTGTATTCTTTTTTCTGGCTCAGGAGGATAGTCTTTAGCGCTCACAGGACGATAAATACCGCAGGAATTAAGATTTATTAAAATTAAAAAAAATCCTATCAACTTGAATAAAATAAGTTTTATTTTCATACTAGTGCTATTAAAAATAACCCATATATAACAAGAATTGTGCAAAGAGTAATATTTAGTTTAAAAAAAGCTAAAAAACTTATATTTTTGACGTCTTTAATTGTTGTAAAAATACAACAAAATTTAAAAAAAAAAGAAAATACTGCTAATTAACACAAATTTTAAGGCAAAAATGATAATTATTGCATGTTTATAATTATAAATAACAAATAGGAGTAAATATGAACAAATTAGCAAAAATTGGATTAACTGCATTAGCAGGTTCTCTTGTTGCTACATCAGCTTTTGCTGGATCTATGAGTGTAAGTGGTTCTGCAAAAGTAACTTACCAAGGTGGTAAAGGTGCTAGTGCTGTGAACCCTTACAGTAATTCAAAAGGAATTACATTTTCTGGTTCAGGTGAATTAGACAATGGTTTCACTGTTAGCACTGGTTACACAATGACCAACGCTGCGTTCTCATCTACATATGTATCATTAGATATGGGTGATAGCGGTACAGTTCACTTTATGAATGGAACAAGTAAAGCTGGTATTCAGAAGTACCAAGATAAAATGCCAACTGCTGGTGAGCAAGTTTGGGATGATGTAGACACTGACGATAATGGTGTTGTTGGTACTGGTAATGCGAATGCTTTCGGTTACGAAGTTTCAGCTATGGGTATGACTGTTTCAGCTTCATGGGCTAAAGAAGGAACAGGAACATCTAAATCATTAGTATTAGTTGCTGCTGATTTAGTAGATGGTATGGAAATTGGATATGGTATCGGTACTGATCCTATTTCTACATCTCAAGAAGATGATCACAGCACAGCTTACGTTACTTATACTGCTGGTATGGCAACGTTTGGTATTCAGAAATCAACTATTGATAAACCAGCTGCAGACGAAGATAGATTGGCTGCTGCGATATCATTAGCGATTAATGAAAACATGAGTGTATCTTATGGTGTATCAACTGTTGACTTTGAAACTGCTTCATTATCAGATGAAGAAAGTTCAGGTGTTTCAGCATCTTACACAACAGGTGGAATCACAGTTGGAGCTGTATTTAACTCTACAGACTCAGTTGCTGGTACTGCAGGAACTGACAAAGAGTTCAAAGAAATCTCAGTTGCATTTGCGTTTTAATTAAGACGTAAAATCAATTATTTAACGGCCCCTTTTTAGGGGCCGTTTTTTTTTGAAAATAGGAAATACCAGCAATACCTTCACAACTTATCAAACTTAGTTTTTTTAAATTTTCGCTTGTTATACCACCTAAAGCTATTATTTTTTTGTTAGTTAAATTTGCTAACAACTTAAATTTATTTAATCCTAAATAGTTTTTATTTTTTTTAAATATGGAAGATAAAAATAAAATATTTACACCTTGTCTTTCTTTAATTTTAATTTCTTTATTGTTATGTGCAGACCCTAGCAATAAAAAATTTTTAGTTTTAGAAAATGAAAGATGATTTGTCCTTGTATTAAATGAAGGAATATAAGCTCCATCCAAATTTAGATTTATTGCTAGTTTAACATTATTTGATAAGAAGAATTTGCGACCTTTTTTTTTACAGTAATTTTTAATTTTAATAACAGTTATTAAATTATCATTTGAATCATAATTTCTATAGATAATGCCAGTATTTAATGTTTGTTTATCTATATTTTTTGTATCAAATTTATTAATAAAGTAATATTTTCTTAAATTATTTATATGCATAACATAGTTAAAAATTTATTAGATATACAAGACAGTATAAAAGTTAACTTAAATGAAATAAATATTAATAATTATCCTAAAATTATAGCAGTTTCCAAGACTTTTAAAATTGATCAAATATTACCTTTAATAGATTATGGGCATATAGATTTCGGTGAAAATAAAGTTCAGGAAGCAGTCGAAAAATGGACAGAAGTCAAAAAAATAAATCCAAAAATTCAACTACATATGATTGGAAAATTACAAACAAATAAAGTTAAATTTGCTGTAAAATTATTTGATTATATCCATTCAGTTGATAGCAAGAAACTTGCAAAAAAAATTGCTGATGAACAAAACAAAATAAATAAAAATATTAAAATTTTCTTGCAAGTGAACATTGGTGATGAAAGTCAAAAGTCGGGGATTAATAAAAATGAGCTTAAACAGTTAGTCAATTACTGCAAAAAAATTAATTTGAATTTAATTGGTTTAATGTGTATTCCGCCTGTAAATATTGACTCAGAGGTTTATTTTGAGGAGATGAAAAATTTAAATAAAGAGATAGGTTTCACTGAGCTTAGCATGGGGATGTCTTCAGATTTTCTTAAGGCTGCCAAGCATCAATCAACATTTATAAGGGTTGGATCTAGTATTTTTGGTCATAGATCCTAAAAAATTTTTATTTTTGAATTTTTTTTAACCAATTTAAGCAAAATCAAAAAATCCTTTTCTTTTAAAGCTATACATCCAGCCGTTGGTTTATAATTTTTTGTAAGATGAATAAAAATACAACTGCCCATACCAACGATAGGTTTTTTAAAATTATATTTAATTGGAACTAACAAATCATATTTGTAGTCTTTTCTTTTTAATTTTTCATGTCTAATTTTTTTTTCAATTTTAATTAATTTGTTATACTTTTCAGGAAAATGAATATCATTGCACCAACCCATATTTTTTTTTATTTTTACACATTTCAGTAAAGTTGCTGGTTTATCTTTGCGATCTTTTCTGTAATAAAGATTTTCAATTTCAAAAGTACCTTTTGGTGTTTTTTTATCCCCTTCTTTTTTGTTGCTGTTTGAACCTCTTTTGCCAATACAACACTTAAATTTAAATTCATCTATTTGAAGAGTGTGTTTATTTTTTACAAAAATTGTCATATTCTCTCTTTAGTGAGTAGTCAGAATTTAATAATATATAAGTTTACTGGATTATATCAAATTCTAGAAGAACTTGGACCAGATTTAAATTTTAAAATTGTATTTGCCGATAATGAGGATTTTTTAAATGAAAAAGTAAAAAATTTGAATAATTATTTAATTATATCAAATAAAAAATACTTAGATATTTCAAATCAATTAATTTTAGACAATACACCAATCAATATTTTTAAATTAATCGAAAAGATAAATATTGAGTTTTTAAAAATACAATTTAATAGCCAGTCACAATTAAGCGTAAATAATTATACTATTGATCTAAATTCTAGAGAAATATTATTAAAAAATACCAAGCTGAAGTTGACCGAAAAAGAAATTAATACAATTACTTATCTATCTAAATCAGATAAACCAGTTAGCATTGATGAATTGCAAGAGAAAGTATGGAGCTACCAATCAGATATAGAAACTCATACGGTCGAAACTCATATTTACAGATTAAGAAAAAAAATTTTAAACACATTTAATGATAATGATTTCATAATTAGTGAAAAAAATGGCTATCAAATCAAATAATAAAAATCCTATGGCTAAAGATTTATTTACAAAAAAA
>CACFEM010000036.1 GCA_902565325.1 uncultured Pelagibacteraceae bacterium | reverse complement strand
TTTAAACCATTTTTATATGCAAGATTAAATAAATTAGGCTTAGCATCAACAATTAAACAAGCTAAAAAATTAGTTGAAAAAGAAACAAATGCAGTCTGGGATGCTTTAGAATTAATTGTCAGAGAACATCCTGTCCTATTAAATAGAGCCCCAACACTTCATAGACTTGGAGTTCAAGCATTTGAGCCAAAATTAATTGAAGGTGATGCAATTGAATTACATCCTTTAACTTGTGCAGCATTTAACGCTGACTTTGATGGTGACCAAATGGCAGTTCACGTTCCATTAAGTTTAGAAGCACAATTAGAAGCAAGAATTTTAATGTTATCTACAAATAATATTCTTTCTCCTTCAAATGGTAAACCAATTATAGTTCCAAGTCAGGATATGATTTTAGGAATTTACTATCTGTCTCAAGAACCTATATCAGATAAACCAGCTGGATATTTTACTAATTCAGATCAAATTGAATTTGCATTATCTTCTGGTCAAATAAATGTACATAGCACTATTATTTCAAGATTTGAGACTGCAGATGATCAAGGTAATAAAAAAATGGAAAAATATACTTCTACAGCTGGAAGATTTTTATTAGCAAATTTATTACCTAAGAATAGTAACATTAAATTTTCTTTAGTAGATAGATTATTGCCTAAAAAAGTGGTTTCGGAAATAATTGATGTTGTATTTAGATTTTGTGGTCAAAAAACAACTGTAATTTTCTGTGATAAGCTTAAGGATTTAGGATTTAAACATGCATTTAAAGCAGGTATTTCATTTGGGAAAGATGATCTTGTAATTCCAGCAAACAAAACTCAATTAATTGATGATACTAAAAAATTAATTGCAGATTATGAAACACAATATGCTGAAGGTTTAATTACAAGAGGTGAAAAATATAACAAAGTTGTTGATGCTTGGTCTAAATGTACGGACAAAGTTGCCGGTGAAATGATGAAGGGAATCTCAGCTACAGAAAAAACCGATGAAGGATTAAAAATTAATTCTGTATTTATGATGGCAGACAGTGGAGCAAGGGGATCTGCTGCACAAATGAAACAATTAGCAGGTATGAGAGGTTTGATTGCTAAGCCTTCAGGAGAAATTATTGAAAGTCCAATTATTTCAAACTTTAAAGAGGGATTAACTGCTTTGGAGTATTTCAACTCAACACACGGAGCTAGAAAAGGTTTAGCAGATACAGCGCTAAAAACAGCTAGTTCTGGATATTTAACTAGAAGACTTTGTGATGTAGCTCAAGATTTAACTGTCACTAAAAAAGCTTGTGACTGTAAAAATCCAGGATTTATTGAACTCTCTGAAATTTTAGAAGGTGGTAATGTAGTAGTTAGCCTTTCTGAAAGAGCGCTTGGTAGAGTTACATTTGATGAGGTTAAACATCCTTTAACTGGTGAAGTAATAATCAAAAAACAAACTATGATCGATGAGGCTGGATGTGATAAAATTGATGCTGCAGGGGTAAAATCAATAAAAGTTTACTCGGTAATGACTTGTGGTTCAAAAGAAGGTGTTTGTGCTACTTCTTACGGAAGAGATTTGTCTAGAGGTAAAATGGTTCACGTTGGTGAAGCTATTGGAATGATTTCTGCACAGTCAATCGGTGAACCAGGAACACAGTTAACAATGAGAACTTTCCACGTCGGAGGAACTGCTTCTGTTAAACAGGATTCACAAATTGTAACTAAAAATGAAGGAACATTAAAAATTATAAACTCAAATATATTAGAGGACTCTAAAAAGAATTTAATTGTAATGGGTAGAAATACTCAGCTTTCAATTGAGGATGATAATGGAGTTCAAATTGCAGTTTATAAAGTTGCATATGGATCAAGATTATTTTTTAATAATGGTGATAAAGTAAAAGCGAATACTAAAATATGTGAATGGGATCCTTACACAACACCAGTTATAGCAGAGAAAAGTGGTACAGCTAGTTATGTAGATCTAATTGACGGTGTTTCAATTCAAGAAACTACTGATGATGCAACAGGAATTTCTTCTAAATCAGTAATTGATTGGAGAGGTCAATCAAAAAGCACTGATTTAAAACCTAGAATTACTTTAAGGGATGAAAAAGGAAATGTGATTAAAAAAGCGGATGATAATGAAGCTAGATATTATTTAGTACCAGATTCGATTTTATCAATTAAAGACGGTCAAAAAGTTTATGCAGGTGACGTAATTGCAAGATTACCTAAAGAAACTACAAAAACAAAAGATATTACCGGAGGTCTTCCAAGAGTTGCCGAGTTATTTGAAGCTAGAAAAGCTAAGGACAGTGCAATCATTGCTGAAAATGATGGTAGTGTTGTTTTTGGTAAAGAGGTAAGAGGTAAACAAAGAGTATCTATTGTTCCTGAAGATGGATCAGAACCTTCAAATTATTTAATTCCAAAAGGTAAACACATCAATTTTAACCCTGGTGAAAAAATTCAAAAAGGAGAGTATCTTCTAGATGGTCAACCATTGCCACATGATATTTTAAGAATTTTAGGTATTAAAGAATTAACAGAATACTTTGTTAACCAAGTTCAAGAAGTTTATAGGTTGCAGGGTGTAATCATAAATGATAAGCATATTGAAACTATTTTAAGACAAATGCTTAAAAAAGTTGAGGTTAAAGTATCAGGTGACTCAAGTTATTTACCTGGTGAAGTAGTTGATAGAATTAAATTTGATAATACCAATGAAAAATTAGTTGCTGAGGGTAAAACTCCAGCTGTTGGTGAGAGAGTTCTGATGGGAATTACTAAAGCTTCACTTCAAACAGAATCGTTTATTTCAGCTGCTTCTTTCCAAGAAACAACAAGAGTATTAACAGATGCTGCAATTAAAGGAAAAGTTGATCCACTAAACGGACTAAAAGAGAATGTAATTGTTGGAAGATTAGTTCCTGCAGGTACTGGTAATATTAAAAATAGATGGAACAATAAAGCTCTAGAAGACGATAATAATTTCTTAGCAGAGCAAGATAAAATAGAAGCTTCAGAACCTGAAGAAACACAGGCAAATCAGTAAAAAAATCGCCTAAAAATTGCAGTTTTAGTTTGACAAAGAGCTATTAATAAGTAATTTGGCGATGTTTTTGGTTGGAATGTAGTGCTTCTAACAGTACTAAACGCTGCCACAAAATAACCTGTCAGTTATTTTCATCTAAAAATAAATTAATTAATTTTAAAATATTTATGCCAACTATTAATCAGTTGTTAAGAAAAAAAAGAGTTAAACAAGTCACAAGGAACAAAGTTCCTGCTTTACAAAAACAACCTTTAAAAAGAGGTGTATGCGTTAAAGTTTATACAACAACTCCGAAGAAACCAAACTCTGCATTAAGAAAAGTTGCTAGAGTGAGATTATCAAATGGATTTGAAGTTACAGCTTACATTCCTGGCGAAGGTCATAACCTTCAAGAACACTCTGTAGTACTGATTAGAGGTGGTAGGGTAAAAGATTTGCCAGGTGTTCGTTATCACATTCTAAGAGGAAATCTGGACACACAAGGTGTTGCAAACAGAAAAAAAAGAAGATCTTTATACGGAACAAAAAAAGGTAAATAATGTCTAGAAAAAAAACTCAACCAAAAAAAAATGTAGTTCCGGATCCAAAATTTAAATCAACTATTATTCCAAAATTAATCAACAACATCATGTATGACGGCAAAAGAGGTATAGCTGCCAAAATAGTTTATGATGCTATCGATAAAATTAAAACAAAAACGAAAGATGAACCGATTAATATTTTTAATGAAGCAATTAACAATATCAAACCAACTGTAGAAGTTAGATCTAGAAGAGTTGGTGGTGCAACTTATCAAGTTCCTGTTGAGGTAAAAAGCAAAAGGGCACAAGCCTTAGCGATCAGATGGTTAGTTGAGTCAGCAAGAAAAAGAAAAGATAAACACATGGCAGATAAAATTTTTAATGAGCTTTATGATGCTTATGAAAAAAAAGGTGCTGCCGTTAAAAAAAGAGAGGATGTACACAAAATGGCAGAGTCCAATAAGGCATTTGCTCATTTTAGGTGGTAATAAGTTATGGCTAGAACTCACACATTAGACAAATACAGAAATATTGGTATCATGGCCCATATTGATGCAGGTAAAACAACTACTACTGAACGAGTTCTATACTATACAGGAAAGAGTCACAAAATTGGTGAAGTACACGATGGTGCTGCAACAATGGATTGGATGGAGCAAGAACAAGAAAGAGGAATTACAATTACATCTGCGGCCACTACTTGTTTTTGGAATGATCATAGAATAAATATTATAGACACACCTGGTCACGTTGATTTTACTATTGAAGTAGAGAGATCTTTAAAAGTTTTAGATGGTGCAGTAGCTGTTTTTTGATGGTGTGGCAGGTGTAGAACCACAATCTGAAACAGTGTGGAGACAAGCGGATAAATACAAAGTTCCAAGAATTTGTTTTGTAAATAAGCTTGATAGAACAGGTGCTGATTTCTTTAGATGTGTTGACATGATTAGAGATAGATTGGGCGCTAAGCCATTAGTATTACAAGTTCCTATTGGAATTGAAGCTTCTTTAACTGGAGTTGTTGATTTAGTTAAAATGAAAGCTCAAGTTTGGAAAAATGAGGCTTTAGGTGCAGAATGGGAATACAAAGATATTCCTGATGATCTTAAAGAAATAACTGAAAAGTACAGAACAGAATTAATCGAAACTGCTGTAGAACAAGATGAAAAATTAATGGAATCTTACTTAAATGGAGACGAAATTAAGGAAGAAGATTTAGTTAAATGTATAAGAAAAGGAACATTAAATTTTAGTTTTGTTCCAGTTTTAACTGGATCTGCCTTTAAAAATAAAGGTGTTCAGCCTTTACTAGATGCAGTTGTGAACTACTTACCAAGTCCGGTTGATATTGGTTCAATTAAAGGAACAAAAGTTGGATCAGAAGATGAAATAGAAATGAAGTTTGATGATGGTTCATCTTTTTCTGGTTTAGCATTTAAAGTTGCAAACGATCCTTTTGTAGGTTCTTTAACATTCGTTAGAATTTATTCTGGTACAATTAAGTCTGGAACTGCCGTATACAACTCTTCATCTGATAAGGAAGAAAGAGTTGGTCGTATGCTTTTAATGCATGCTAATTCAAGAGAAGATATTAAAGAAGCTAATGCAGGTGATATCGTTTCACTAGCAGGATTAAAAAATACTATGACTGGTCACACTTTATGTGACAAAGAAAATCCAGTGTTGTTAGAGCCAATGGAATTCCCAGAGCCAGTAATTGAAATTGCTGTAGAGCCAAAAACAAAAGGTGACCAAGAAAAAATGGGTGAAGCTTTAGCAAGATTAGCTAAGGAGGATCCATCATTTAGAGTTTCTTCAGATGAAGAGTCAGGTCAAACAATTATTAAAGGTATGGGTGAACTTCACTTAGATATTATTGTTGATCGAATGAAAAGAGAATTTAAAGTTGAAGCAAACGTAGGTGCTCCACAAGTTGCTTACAGAGAAACTATAGAAAAATCTGCTGAGTATGAATATATACATAAAAAACAAAGTGGTGGTGCTGGTCAGTTTGCTAAAGTAAAATTATTTGTTGAACCTCAAGAACCAGGAAAAGGAAGAGAAGTTGAAAGTGCTATTAAAGGTGGTGCTATTCCAAAAGAATTTATTCCTGGTGTTGAAAAAGGTATTGAAACTGTCTCTGATAGTGGAATTTTGGCAGGTTTCCCAATGATTGATTATAAAGTAACTATTGTTGATGGTTTACATCACGATGTTGACTCAAGCGTTTTAGCTTTTGAACTAGCAAGTAGAGCATGTTTTAAAGAAGCTTGTACTCAAGGTGGTTTAAAACTTTTAGAACCAATAATGAGAGTAGAAGTTGTTACTCCTGAAGATTATATGGGAGATGTTATTGGTGATTTAAATAGTAGAAGAGGTCAAATTAGTACTCAAGAGCAAAGAGGAAATGCTACTGTAATTACAGCTATGGTTCCTCTAGCAAATATGTTCGGTTATATAAATAATCTTAGATCAATGTCACAAGGAAGAGCGCAATATTCAATGTTCTTTGATCATTATTCTAAAGTTCCTCAAAACGTTCAAGACGAAGTAACTAAAAAGGTAGCTGGATAATGGAAAAGCAAAATATAAGAATAAAACTAAGAGCGTACGATAATAAGGTTCTAGACGCTTCTACAGAGGAAATTGTAAACACAGTAAAAAGAACTGGGGCTACAATTAAAGGACCTATTCCATTACCTACAAGAATTGAAAGATATACTGTATTAAGATCACCTCACATAGATAAGAAAAGTAGAGAACAATTTGAATCAAGAACACACAAAAGATTGATAGATATTATTGAACCAACACCACAGACTGTAGAGGCATTAATGAAACTTGATTTAGCTTCTGGAGTAGATGTGGAGATAAAAATTTAATTATGAGTGAAATAGCTTTAATAGGAAAGAAAATAGGCATGACGAGAGAGTTCTATAAATCTGGTCAATTAGTTCCTGTGACTGTACTTAAGGTCGAAAAAGCTAGAGTTATTCAGGTTATTGAAGAAGAAAAAAGAGGGTACAAGGCTGTTCAGCTTGGATATGGAAAAATTAAAAATTCAAAACTTACAAAATCAATGAAAGGTGTTTTTGCTAAAAAAAATACTGAAGCTAAGAAAAGATTAAAAGAATTTAGAGTAAATGATACATCTGTTTACAAAGAGGGAAACGAGTTTGGTTTAGAAATATTCAAAGATATTAAATTTGTAGACACAAGATCAAAGACAATTGGTAAAGGTTTTGCAGGTGCAATGAAAAGACATAATTTTGGTGGTTTAAGAGCCAGTCACGGTGTTTCAATATCTCACAGAGCACATGGTTCAACTGGGCATAGTCAAGATCCAGGAAAAGTTTTTAAAGGAAAAAAAATGGCTGGTCATATGGGTGACAAGCTAAGAACAATGCAAAATATTGAAATAATAAAAACTGACTTAGAAAATGAACTTCTTTACTTAAAAGGATCAATACCTGGTTCAAAAAATTCTGAAGTAATGGTTAAAAAATCAATAAAAAATATAAGCAAAATGACAATTGGTGAGAAACAAGCAGCTGCTGAAGAGGCTAAAAAAACACCTGAGAAAAAGAAAAAATAATGAAATTAGATAAAATTAGTATAGACGGGAAAAAAGATAGTATTGAAGTTTTGGATAAGATTTTTTCTGCAAAAATTAATCACAAATTAGTTAGCGCTGTTCTTTATAAAACTAATGCTAATTACAAAGGAAGACACGCAAAAACTAAACAACAAAATGAAGTAAGAGGCCCAACATCAAAAATATATGCTCAAAAGGGAACAGGTGGTGCAAGGCATGCAAGTAGAAAAGCTCCTATTTTCGTAGGTGGTGGTATAGCTCATGGACCAAAAGGAGAATTAGCTTATAAAAAAAGAAAATTAAACAAAACTGAGAAAAAACAAAGTGTAGCTTCTTTAATTACTGAAAA
>CACFEM010000035.1 GCA_902565325.1 uncultured Pelagibacteraceae bacterium | reverse complement strand
ATTGAGCCATTAGATAGTTTTTCTCAGAACTTGCTAAAGAAATTTGAGCTGAAAGCAATAATGCATTTGATTGGATAACATCAAGAGTTGTTCTTGATCCTCTTTCGTACTCTGCTGCTATTCCTTCATTAGCAATTTGGGAAGCTCTTACTTGAACTTTAACAGAGTTTAAAAAACTTTCAGAAGATTCTAGGCTAGACCAAGCACTTGCTACATTTGTTTCATTTGTTCTTACAGCATCTTCTAACAATAATCGTTTTCTTGTAGTCAAATTTGAATTTTTTGAGATGCTTGATCTTTTTTTTCCACCTGAATAAAAAGGCCAATTAACAGTAGCCTTTAATACATCTTTTTCTCTTTCGTCATAGGTAGAACTTAGATCGTCAGTATAAGATCTTTCTAAAGATAAAGAGGCTGTTGGTTTCAAATCTGACTCTGAAATTGCTAATTCTTTTTCAGCCTTGGCTAAATCAAATTTTGCTATTTGAATATCAGGATTATTTTGTTTTGAAATACTAATTGCTTCATTTAAAGATTTTGGAATACTAACTATTGCATTCGAATTTTTCTGAAGTTGGTTTGGATCACTTATTTTACCAATAATATTTTCATAATTAAGTTTACTAATTAATAAATCACTTTTAGCTTTCGCAAACTGAGCTTGTGCACCTGCAAGAGAAGACTCGGATTGTGCTAAGTCAGTATTTGTAATTTGACCTCTATCTCTTCTAATTTTATCATTTTCAACTTGTCTAATTAATAGATTTAAATTTTTTCTATTAATGTCTAAAGTTTCTCTAGATAAAATTAAACTTGTAAACGCATTAATTGCATTATGTAAAATATCTTGTTCTTTTTTAATTAACTGTGCTTTAGCTAAATCTAATGTAGTAATGTTTTTCTGAAGGGTTAAATCTCTTCCAAAATCTAACAAAGTTTGTTCTAATTTAATCGAGGTAGTGAATGGATCAACATCAGTTATACTTGCATCACCTCCACTTTGATTAGTAAGTTTATTCGTATCTTCAATACTTTTCGTTCCACTTAATGTTAATGAAGGTTTATAGTCAGCCTTTGCAATATTCACATCTTCCTCTGATGCTTTAATGTTTTCTCTTTCAGCATTTAATTGAATATTATTTTTGTAAGTTTGATTTAATGCATCAAGAAGGGTAACTGCTAAAGCATTACTAAAATAAAATATTGATACGATTACTATTAAAAATATTTTTTTCATTTCGATTTATATACAGCAGTTTTAATTTGATGGTTACTGTTTAAATTTAAAATTATAGATGCATATTTTGGCATATTTTTGAACATGTTCTGAGTAATTCTTTGATAAGTTTGCATAAAATTAATTACATCTCCCTTACTCATTATTTTATGTCCACCTTTCTTCTTTGTTTTTAACCATAGTTTTTGTTCCTGCTTTAATCTCCACTTTTGTAACAAACTAAAGTTTTTTGCTTTTAAGTAAATCATGCAATTTAACTGAGAATATAACTTTTTATACTTAGTTTTTAATTGCTGATTAACATATTTTCTCCAAATGAGTTTGTGATCATTTGCTTTTTCGAGAGAATTAATTGATTTTTTTAATGACTTATTAGTTTCTGCTCTTGCTCCAACACACCATCCTTCAAAAATAATTACATCTGGTCTTTTATTAATTGTGTTCCATTTGTTTTTAGGAAATCTGTCATCAATTGCCTTATTAAAATTTGGTAATTTCATTTTGTTAAATTTTTTACTTTTTGATTTTTTAAAAAAATCTAGCATCATATTAATATCATGTGTGCCTGGAACACCTCTAGTTAATAACATTGGGTGTACTTTTTTTGATAAAGCTATTCTTTCTTTTCTAGTTTTATAAAAATCATCAATTGAAATCTTAAATACTTTTAATTTAAAATACTTTTCTAAAATTATCTTTATTATTGAACTTATAGTTGTTTTGCCTGTTCCTTGTCCTCCAGCTAGTCCAACTAAGTAAGGTTTTTTGTTGTTGGCTTTTTTTGTAATCCAGAAACATATAGGAATTAAAAAATTTTTAATCATCCTATCTTTATTACCAAACTTTTCAGTTGAGGTTTCTTGTGATTTAATAAACTTAAAACAATCTTTTTTAACTTTCTTAAAACACTCTTCAGCTAATTTCATTGGAGTTTTATTTTTCTTGATCCATTGGATGATTGAGACCATCAAATTGAGCTATCTCTTTTATATCTTCAACTTTAACTTCATCCACACAACCTAAATTAAAACCAGTCATAGCTGGAGCACTTCTAGGATTATGATGGGTATAAATCCCACATTCAATGCAAAAGTAATGGTTAGCAACTTTAGTATGGTACTGATAAAGTTTTAATTTATCTTGTCCTTTAGTGACTTTAAAATCTTCATTTTTAACCATACCCATAGTTGCATTTTTTCTTTTACAAATAGAACAATTACATCTTACGATTTTTGCTAATTCGTTTACTGTAGCATTAATTTCCGCTTCAACAGCCCCGCAATGACAATTTAATTTCATATCTACCTCTTTTCTATTTTAAATTACTTTTAGCCGCAATCTTATTTCCATCAAAGTCACGGATATAAGCATAATAATTTCCATCACTTCTTACTCCTGGTCCTCCTTCGTCAGTGGCCCCTTTTGATATTGCAATTTCATAAAATTTTTCTACTGCCTCTTTAGAGTCTGCTAATAAAGTTATTTGTGTTCCATTACCGAAAGTTGCTGGTTCACCATTCACTGGGTTTGTTACATAAAATAGAGTTTTATCAGGATCGCTTGAATGAGAATAACCAATATATTTTTCTGTTATTACAGTTTTTTTTAATTTTAAAGGTTCGAGAACAGCATCATAGAACTCACTCGATTTTTTATAATCATTAGAACCAACCATTACAAAATCTAAAATATTCATAATTTATTTTTACTTATTTATTATATGCTTCGTAAACTTTTTCTCTTTCACTTTTGTTCATTCCCTTGGTTTCTTCTATAAACTTATTTCTTAATTCTCTTGTTTTTAATATGAAAAAACAAACAGTATCTTTGCTGTGATAAATTGCTTTTAATTCATCATCTATTTCGTTTAACTCTTCTGGAATATCGGCTTTAATACAAATCATTATTTTCTTTTTTAAATCACTTTAAGACTACTTATTGTAAAAGTTATCCCCATGTCCACCAAATGTTGTTTTCGATGTTCACGTTTTGATTCACTTTTGATTCAATTACGGACTCAAAATACAACCTCTTGAGTGTATTGTATAAATGGTCTATAAAGTAGAACAAAACAAGAACATGAAACTAACAATCCCTTATTATCTACATAAAGCAGGCGCTGGTTTTCCTTCCCCTGCTACTGATTATATCGAGGAAGATATTGATCTGAACATGCATTTAATAAGAAATGTTCCGGCAACTTTCATCATTAGAGTTCAAGGTAAATCAATGGTCGATGTTGGAATTAATGATGGTGACTTATTGGTAGTTGATAAAAGTTTAAAACCAAAAAACTTTTCAACGGTGATTGCGAATGTTCATGACGAACTTGTGGTTAAAACTTTAGTTCAAGAAAGAGATAAAAAATTTTTAACTTCTGGATCTAAAGAGTTTTCTGACAGAATTTTAATTAACGAAGAACAAGATATTTTTATTTGGGGGGTTGTTACTTATGTCATCCATTCAACATACTAAAAAAATAGCATTAATTGATTGTAATTCTTTTTATGTCTCATGTGAAAGATTATTTAATCCAAAAATAAGAAGAAAGCCTGTTGTAGTTTTATCCAATAATGATGGCTGTATTATTTCAAGATCAAATGAAGCAAAAGCTTTAGGTATTAAAATGGGAGAACCCTACTTTAAAGCAAAAGATATTATTCTTAAAAATAAAGTTGAAGTTTTCTCATCAAACTATTCTTTATACGGGGATTTATCTAGAAGAGTGATGCGAACTCTTAAAAGATTTAATTCAGAAATAGAAGTTTACTCCATTGATGAAGCATTTTTAGATTTATCAAACTTTCCTGATACTGAAGTAGAAAAAGTTGGAAAAGAAATAAGAGAAACGGTTTTGCAATGGACAGGTATTCCAACTAGTATTGGAATAGCAAATACAAAAACTTTAAGTAAAGTTGCAAACCATATTGCTAAGAAAAAACAATCAGGGGTGACAAGTTTAATTGGTATTGAAAACTTAGATCCTATTTTAGAAAAAGTTGAAATTAATGATGTTTGGGGTGTTGGTAGACAATTAACCAAATTTTATCAAAAGCATGGAATTTATAATGCTAAACAACTTAAGAATAAATCTAATACCTGGATCAAAAAATCTTCTAATGTTCTAAGCTCAAGAACCGCAATGGAGCTTAGAGGAATTTCTTGCATAGGTTTGGAGACAACTACAACAAAAAGAAAGAGCTGTGTTGTTTCAAGATCATTTGGAAAAAGAATTGAAACGTTCCAAGAATTAAAAGAAGCAGTTGCTAATTATTGTTTAAATGCATCTGAAAAAATTAGATCAGAATCGTTAGTTGCAAAAGCAATTACTGTATTTGTTAGAACTAGTCCCTTTCAAAGGAACTTTGGTTACTATTCAAATGCAAAGACTGTTGATTTTCCAATTGCAACAAACAATAGTATTGAAACAGTTAAGACAGCAGTCTCAATTTTGGAAAGTATATTTAAAAATGGTTATCGTTATCAAAAAGCAGGTGTCATGCTAACAGGATTATCGAATGCTAGTGATAAAACAAATTTATTTACTTCTGAAAAGGATGAAAAAATAAATAGCTTAATGCGGTCGATTGATAACACTAATCATCGATACGGAAGATCTACTTTAAGTGTTGCAAGTGCTGGGGTTCATAAAAAATGGAATATGCGAAGACAGTATTCTTCTAAAATAGATACAGCTGATTTCTATTGTTTACCAACAATTAGAGCGTAATAAAAAACTCTATAGTCCACCTGATGAGAATAAGAATTTAGCAACATCTTCAACACCAATTTGCTTTTTCATCTGACAAAAAACATAAGGTAAGCCATTTCGGGCCTTTTTTACGTCTTCTTTCATGGTTTCCAGATTAACTTCTACATGAGGAGCTAAATCAGTCTTATTGATAATTAACAAGTCTGACTTTTGAATAGCAGGACCACCTTTTCTAGGGATATCTCCACCCATTCCAACATCAATAACATAAATAGATAGATCAACTAATTCAGGACTAAAAGTTGCTGCTAAATTATCTCCACCAGACTCGATTAAAATCAAATCAAGATCAGGAAATTTTTTCTTCATATTTTCTACAGCAAGCATATTAATTGAAGCATCTTCACGAATTGCTGTATGTGGACATCCTCCTGTTTCAACTCCTTTAATTCTCTCTAAAGGTAAAGCTTGAACTTTCATTAAAAATTCTGCATCCTCTTTTGTATAAATATCGTTTGATATTACAGCCATAGAAATTTTTTTTGATAAAAATTTACATAATTCAGCAGTCAAACTAGTTTTTCCTGCACCAACAGGCCCACCTATTCCAACTTTTAATGGTCCATTTATATTTTTCATGTTTTATAAATTCGTGTTTTCAAATTTTCATGCTTGATACTGTAGATATCACTGTTAAAACAAATTCCACCTAAGTCTTCTAAATTCAAATTTTCACTTTCTTTTTCTATTTCTCTAATTAGATCATAAGTTTGAATTATACAGTCTTGACCAATTTTTTGTCCAATTGGTATATGTTTAATACAAACATTTATTAGGTTTGATACAAAAGATTGTAAATAAAATACTATCGTTAAGTTTAAAGGTATATCAAAATGTTTAGCTGCTTTAGCAACAGCAATTGGATATGAAGTATTTTCCTGAATTTTAAATTCCCAACTATCAGCTAAAACATTTCTAAATGCATTACCCATTTCAATAGACTCTATTTTTCTTTCTTTGGATGGGCAAAGTGATAGAGCCAGTTCATTTAACTCTTCTCCTTGATAAGTATGTTTCATTAAAATTACATCATTTTTACCAGTTCCATGTTTTAAGATACATTTTAAATAATCCAAAATATCCTCTTTTGACTTAATTAAATTATCATTAATCATTGCCTCTAAACCATGAGAATATGAAAAACTTCCAACAGGAAACGAAGGAGAAAACCAAGTTTGAAGAATTTGTAACGATTCTTTTAAATCTTTTTTATTTTTTAATTTAGTGTTTATGGCTATGGGTTCTACCAATTCCATATGCTCCTCCCTCTGGTTTGAAAGGTCTTAAAACTTTCTTAACCTTTCCTCCTAATTTTAATATCATTTTTTTTATTACTTCATCATACTGAATAAAAATTCTATCTTTTTCAATTTGGCAAGGCATATGTCTATTTCCGATATGCCAAATTAATTGCATTAAATTTTTTCCTTTTATTTCTAATAAACTTTCCTTTTTGTTTTTTATTAAAATCAAATTTCCACTTTGAAGCCTAAACGCTTGATTTTCTGAAAGTGATTTTGTCTCTGGTAAATTTACTAAAAATTCAAAACCATTGTCTGAAACAAGTTTTTTTCTTCTTAAAAATCGCTCATCATAAGATAAAGATATGTGATCTTTTGCTTTATTTTTGGCAATTTTATTAACTATTAAAAAACAATTATCCATAAGCTAAAACATAAAATATCTTTGTGCCAAAGGGAGTTCTTTAGCTGGTTCACAGGTAATTATCTCACCATCAGCCTTTACTTCATAAGTTTCAGAATTAACTTCAATCTTTGGACACTTATTGTTTAAAATCATATCCTTTTTAGAAATGGCTCTTGTGTTTTCTACAGGTAATAAGTTTTTTCTAATACTTGCATCTTTTAAAGAATTTTTTTCAAGAGCTAGTTTGCTTGTGAAAATTACTGAGGATTTCTCTAAAGAAGTTCCAAATGATGAAAACATTGGTCTAGTGTATACTGGTTGCGGAGTTGGAATTGATGCATTTGGGTCTCCCATTTGTGCACAGGCTATACTTCCTCCTATTAATATCATTTCTGGCTTTGCACCAAAAAATGCTGGGTCCCATAAAACTAAATCTGCACGTTTATTTTTTTCAATACTTCCAATATGTTTTGAAATCCCATGAGCAATTGCAGGATTAATTGTATATTTTGCTAAATATCTTTTAACTCTAAAGTTATCATTGTCTCCTTTTTCCTCTGGTAAACTTCCTCTTTGAACTTTCATTTTATGTGCTGTTTGCCAAGTTCTAATTATAACTTCTCCAACTCTACCCATAGCCTGACTATCTGAAGCAATAATTGAAAAAGCACCCATATCATGAAGAATATCTTCTGCTGCGATTGTTTCTCTTCTTATTCTACTTTCTGCAAATGCTACATCCTCTGGAATAGATTTATCAAGATGGTGACAAACCATTAGCATATCTAAATGTTCTTCTATTGTATTAACCGTATATGGTCTGGTTGGATTTGTTGAGGAAGGAATAACATACTCTTCTCCACAAACTTTAATTATATCTGGTGCATGTCCACCGCCAGCACCTTCTGTATGAAAAGCATGAATAGTTCTTTTGTTAATTGCTTTGATAGTATTTTCTACAAACCCACTTTCATTTAAAGTGTCTGTATGAATCATTACTTGCACATCGTTTTTGTCAGCAATATTTAAACAATTATCAATTGCTCCAGGAGTGGTTCCCCAATCCTCATGTAA
>CACFEM010000034.1 GCA_902565325.1 uncultured Pelagibacteraceae bacterium | reverse complement strand
TAGGTATAGGTCTTGATAAAAGGATTGGAAGTAGGTTTTTAAGAGCAGGGCCAGCTTATGGTGGATCTTGTTTTCCAAAAGATACTAAAGCAATTGTTTCTACAGCGGATAAATTTAAAACTAATTTATCCGTAATAAAAAGTGTAATTAAATCCAATGAAATTAGGTCAGATATATTGCAAAAAAGAGTTAATTTAATATTAAAAAATAAAGTTAAAAATAAAAAAATATCTTTTTTGGGGGTAACATTTAAAGCTAACACAGATGATATGAGAGATTCATCAAGCTTAAAATTAATTCCTTATTTATCAAGAAGAGGTGCTCAAATTAAATACTATGATCCTACTGGCTTTAAAAAGGAATTTAGTAAATTAAAAAATGTTGAATTCTCACAATCTATACAAGATTCAATTAAAGGATCTGATTTAATTATAATTCATACTGAATGGAATGATTTCAAATCAATAAATTTTAGAAAATATTCTAAAAATAAAAATCTCATTATTTATGATATGAGAAATATTTTTTCTCCTGATAAGATTAAAAAAATGGGTTTTAAATATTTTGGAATTGGAAGATAGTATTAATTTAATTCAAAAATTGCATCAACTTCAACTGATACACCTAAGGGTAAACTATTAGTGCTCACAGCAGCTCTAGTATGCATACCATCCTCACCAAAGATTAAAGCAATCAAATCAGACGCTCCATTTATAACTTTTGGCTGATCAGTAAACTCGTCAGTAGAATTTACAAATCCAGTTAATTTAATACATGATTTTATTTTATTTAAATCTCCATTACACGCACTTTTGGCCTGTGATACTATACTTAAAGCACATCTTTCAGCAGCTTTATATCCATCCTCAGTAGATAAATCTTTACCTAACTTACCTTTAATTAATTCTCCATTTTCCGAAATTGAAATTTGACCTGAAATGTATAATAGTTTCCCTGTTATTTTCGTTGCTACGTATGAACCAACTGGAGCTTTTGGCTCTGGAAGTTTTATATTATTTTTAATTAGACTCTCTTCAAAATTCATTTTTCTTTTTTCTTAAACCAATCAGTTAAATATTTTTTTTCCTTAATATTATTAGTATCAAGACCAAAACCTGATGTTTTCTTTTTAACCTTACCACCTAAGCATTTAAAATACTCTTTAGATAATTTTTTATATGAAGAACAATTTTCATTTGCTAGAGAATAATTATTTATTAAAAAAGATAGGATTATTAGGAAGAATATTTTTTTCATTTAGTTTTTCTTTTTTTTTGCTTTTTATTCTTATCGTATTCTCTTCTTTTCTCAATAAGAATTAGAGCCTCTTCCATCGTGATTTCAGTCGGGTCTTTTTCCTCAGGTATTGTTGCATTTAAAGATTTGTATTTTATATAAGGTCCGTATTGTCCTTTCATTATTCTCACGGGCTTCTTATCTTCAGGGTGTTCACCCAAGTCTTTAATAATTGAGGATGACATTCTTCCTGGTTTTGCTTCAGCTATAAGTGTAATAGCTCTGTTTAATCCTATAGAAAAAATTTCATCGACATTTTCTATTCTAGCTGATTTATTTTCACATTTTAAGTATGGTCCAAATCTACCAGTGTTTAAAGTGATTTCTTTTTGATTCTCTGGATTAATACCCAGTGATTTAGGAAGTGAGCATAAAAATTTAGCTTTTTCTAAATCTATACTTTCTAATTCAATTCCTTTTGGAATTGATACATTTTTTAATAGTTCGTTTACCTCAGGTTTTTTTTTCTTAGTTTTTTTTCTTTTTTTTGGTTTTTCTTCTTCAATACTTTCATCAATAACCTTTTCATACTGAAGATATGGACCAAATCTTCCATTTTTTAAAAAAATATCATTTCCATTTTCATGTTTTCCAAGAAATTTTGGTTCAGCAAGTTGTGATTGAGCAGCCGCTTTAGCTTTTGATAGTGGTCTTGTAAATTTACATTCTGGATAGTTTGAACATCCAATAAACGCACCTCCTCTAAAACTGTTTTTTAAACTAAGGGAACCTGTGTCACATAACTGACATTTTCTAACTATCTTTCCTTCTTTATCAGTGTCAAATATCAATGCTCCCAAACTTTCATTTAAGAGATCTAAAACCTCTCTAGTTCTTTTTTCTTTTACCTCTGAAACATTACTATTAAAATCTTTCCAAAACATTTCTAGAACTTTTAACCAACTTTCTTTTCCAGAAGTTATTTCATCTAGCTGATCCTCTAATCCAGCTGTAAAGTTATAATCCACATACTTTGAAAATAGTTTTTCTAAAAACGCTGAAATTAATTTACCTCTGTCAGTTGGGAAAAATCTTTTATTAACTATTTCTGCATAACCTCTATTTGCTATTGTTGAAATTATACTTGCATAAGTTGAAGGCCTTCCAATTCCTAACTCTTCTAATTTTTTAACCAAACTCGCCTCAGAGTAACGTGGGGGAGGTTGGGTAAAATGTTGTTCATCAATAAGAGCTTCTATATTAATTGGTCCTTTTGACATTTCAGGTAAAATTTGCTCATCATCATCTTTACCTTGATTTGAATAAACTTTTAAAAATCCATCAAATTTCAAAACCGATCCGCTTGATTTACATATAGTTTTGCCGTCTTCAGATTCAATCGTTATTGTATTTCTATCAAATTTTGCTGTTTCCATTTGAGACGATAGAGCTCTAGACCAAATTAAAGAATACAATTTTTGCTGGTCAGAACTTAAATACTTTTTAACAGAATCTGGGTTTCTATTAATATCAGTTGGTCTTATTGCTTCATGAGCTTCCTGAGCGTTTTTTGCTTTTTTTCCTGAGTAATTATTTGGATTTTCTGGCAAGTATTCATTACCATATTCTTTTTTAATAAAATTTCTAAAATCAGTGACAGCATCAGCCGATAGATTAGTTCCATCCGTTCTCATATAAGTAATTAAACCAACTGTATCTCCCTCAATTTCTATTCCTTGATAAAGTTTTTGTGCTATTTGCATTGTTCTTGATGCACCAAATCCTAATCTGCTAGAAGCAACTTGCTGAAGTGTTGAAGTAGTAAAGGGTCCAGAGGGATTTCTGCTAACAACTTTTGATGAAATATCAGTTATATTAAATTTTTTGTTCTTAATATTCTCAATTGCCTTTTCAATTTCTTCTTTATTTTTAAATGAAAATTTTTCAATTTTTTCTCCATCAAGTTGAGAAATACTTGCTGTAATATTGCTTTTGTTTTTATCCTGAAAATTAATACTTAAAGTCCAAAATTCTTCAGGCTTGAATAATTCAATTTCATGCTCTCTTTCAGTGATCAATTTCAGTGCAACAGATTGAACTCTACCTGCAGATTTTGAACCAGGTAGTTTAGTCCAAAGTATAGGTGATATATTAAATCCCACCAAATAATCTAGTGCTCTTCTAGCCATGTATGCATCGACTAATAAGGGCTCTATCTGTCTTGGATTTTCAATACCATGTGTAACAGCTTTTTTTGTTATTTCGTTAAATACAACACGCTCAATTTCTTTATCCTTTAAAAGTTTTTTTTCATCTAAATATTCTTTTACATGCCAAGCTATAGCCTCTCCCTCACGATCTGGGTCGGTAGCAAGAATTATTTTTGAAGAATCTTTTGCAGCATCAGTAATTTCTTTTAAATATTTTTTTGAAAAGCTATCAACTTCCCATTCCATTTTAAAATTTTGATCTGGATCAACGGATCCATTTTTTGATGGAAGATCTCTAATATGACCATAGCTAGCTAAAACGGTATAGTTATCACCTAAATATTTATTAATTGTTTTTGCTTTAGCAGGGCTTTCAACTATGACTAGATTCATAAAATAACAAACTACTCAAAAGAGTTTGATAGTCAAATTAATAAATTTTTGTCTTAGTTTCTTCTTTATTTTTCAAGCGTTTAATATTTTCTCTGTGGGTAAAAAATATTAAAATGAACATTATTACGTAAAAAAATACATTTTCCAAACCCTCCAAAATTAAAATATAAACAGGTATAGAAAGTGATCCTATCAAGGAAGCTAAAGATGAATATTTAGAAATAAAAAAAATTATTAACCAACAAATACCAAATACTAAACCAAAAATAACATTTAAAGAAAAAAGTATCCCAACATATGTAGCTACACCTTTGCCACCTTTAAATTTTAACCATACTGGAAACACATGACCTATAAAAGCACATAAAGCTGATATATATACTGCATCAGGAAAATTAATTTTAACGTATAAAACAGGTATTACTGCCTTTAACACATCAAGTATTAGTGTCGAATAACCAATTAGTTTGTTACCAGTTCTTAGAGCATTTGTTGCGCCAATATTACCAGAACCGATTTCTCTAATATCTTTTTTTAAAAATATTTTAGTTAAAATTAATCCAAAAGGAATTGATCCCATTAGGTATGAGATTATACCTATTATAAAAAGTTCCATTTTTATATTTTAAATAATTCTTTACCTTTTACAAATGTATTGGTTACTTTTCCTTGAAGTTTCTTATCTTCAATTGAAGTATTTTTAGATTTAGAGATTAAATTTTCTTTTTTTACAATCCATGGTTTATTGATATCTACTATACAAAAATCTGCATCATTACCAATAGATAGGTTTCCTTTATTTATATTTAATATTTTTGCTGGATTAGAGGTTAAAGCTTGAATGATGGTTTCAAGTTTTACAGATCCATTATGAAATAATTCTAAACTTAATGATAATAATGTTTCAATACCAGATGCACCTGTTGCAGCTTGAGCAAAAGTTAATCTTTTAGATTCTTCATCTTCAGGTTTATGGTCAGAAACAATTACATCAATAGTTTTATCTTTTAATCCTTGAACTAAAGCTTCTCGATCTTCTTCTCTTCTCAGTGGAGGTGATAATTTTAAAAATGTTCTAAAATCTCCAATATCATTCTCATTTAATGAAAGATTGTTTATTGATACACCGCAAGTAAATTTAACGTTTTGTTTACGTTCTTTAATTATATCTACAGATTTTCCTGCTGATAGTTGTGATATATGATATCGACATTTAATTTTTTCTAAGAGAGTAAGATCTCTTTCAATTATAATTCTTTCAGCAATATCTGGTATGCTTGATAAGCCTAGTTTTGTTGCAATAATACCAGAATTAATCATGCCATTTTTAGCTAAATCGTAATCTTCAGCATGTTGCATTATAAGGCATCCCAAATCTTTAGCTGAATTCATAATTCTAGACATAAGTCTAGTATTTTGAATTGTTTTTACTCCGTCTGTAAAAGCAATAATTCCTTTTTTAGCTAGCAACCCGAATTCAGTCATATTGGTACCGTCAGTGTTTTGAGTTAATGAAGCGCAAGGAAAGATGTTTATTTTAGACTTATCACGTCCTCTTCTTTTTAAAAAATCTACAATTGATACATTATCTATAATTGGATCTGTATTAGGCATGGTTACCACGGAAGTTACTCCTCCAGATAATGCTGCATTACTTAAAGTCCTAAAATTTTCTTTATATTCATATCCTGGCTCGCCTACAAAAACTCTCATATCCACTATACCAGGAAATATATATTTACCTTTTAAGTCAGTAGGCTTTTCTCTAGTTGGTAAATTGTTTGTATTTACCTTTTTTCCTATTGCTTCTATCTTTCCGTCTTCTCCAATTATTAATCCACCAATTTCGTTTATGGAATTATGAGGATCAATTATGTTTGCATTTATAAAGTATTGTTTTTTCATTTATTCACAAAATATTTTTAAACATGCCATTCTTACAGCAACACCTAATTCAACTTGTTCTTTAATTACACTCTTGTTTATGTCATCAGCTAATCTTGTATCAATTTCAATTCCTCTATTCATTGGACCGGGATGCATAATTAAAGCATCTGACTTTGCATGATCAAGTTTATCTGGCGTTAACCCATAATATTCATAGTATTCTCTATTCGATGAAAGATATGAACTGGTCATCCTTTCATTTTGTAATCTAAGCATCATTACAATATCACAATCTTTGAGACCCTTTTTCATATCAGTAAAAGTGTTAACACCAAACTTTTCAATTTCTTTTGGCATAAGATTGGATGGCGCAACTATATTAACTTCTGCTCCTAACATTGTAAGAAGATAAATATTTGATCTAGCGACTCTCGAATGAAGTATGTCTCCACATATAGCTATTTTTAATCCCTGAATTTTTTTTTTTCGATTTCTAATTGTTAATGCATCTAATAACGCTTGAGTAGGATGCTCACGTCTACCATCACCAGCGTTTAGAACGACACAATTAACTTTTTGAGATAACAAATTACAAGCACCGGAGTCTTGATGTCTGATCACAATTATATCAGGATGCATTGCATTTAAGGTCATGGCCGTATCAATTAAAGTTTCACCTTTTTTAATAGCTGAGTTACCCATATTCATTGACATGACGTCTGCACCAAGTCTTTTTCCAGCAAGTTCAAATGAGCTTTGTGTTCTAGTTGATGGCTCAAAGAATAAGTTTATTTGAGTTTTGCCTCTTAACACATCAATTTTTTTATTTTTACTCTGGTTTAATTTGATGAAAGCTTCGGACTCATCCAGGATATAATTAATATCATTAACTGATAAATCTTGGATACCTAACAGATGTTTTTGTGAGATTTTAATAGCTTTATTGGTTTTAATTGCCATTAAAATTAACTCTATAGCTATAAAGCCCCTAAATGGCAAGGATTAATTGTTTAAATAATCTATAGCTCCTTGAAGAATAAATGCAGCTGCATTTTGATCTATGTTTTTTTCACGCTTAGAAACATTAACATCAAGCTGACTGGATAGATTAAATGCCCCAACAGTTGAAAGTCTTTCATCCCATAAGCAAACATCTACATCAACATTTTTGTCTATATTTTTAGATACATCACTTACTGATTGAGCAGAAGGACCTAATGAACCATCCATGTTAATTGGATATCCAATGATAATTCCTTTAATATTGTTTTCCTCTATTATTTTTTTTAATTCGTTGATTAGATCATCATTATTGGTTTTATTGATCGTTTTAAAAGGTGTGGCTATTGACTGTTTTTCATCGCAAATTGATACACCGATTCTTTTTGAACCAAGATCTAAACCAATCAATCTAGAGGTTTCAGACTGTTTTTTTTTGAATTCTTCAATAGTGATCATATTGTATATTTTAAACTTAAGTGATAGTTTGCGACATATTTAAATACCATATGAGCATCGATCTTAAAACAATAAAGCACATATCTAAACTATCAAGAATTTCTGTAGATGAGAAAAAAGCAGAGAAACTTGCTGGAGATTTAAATTCAATTTTCGATTTTATTGAAAAACTTAACGAATTAAAAACTGACAATGTTGAACCATTAACTTCTGTTGCTGAAACAACTCTAAAACTAAGATCAGATGAAGTAAAAAGTAAAAACTTAAGAGATCAAGTAATAAAAAATTCTCCGAAGGAAAATGAAGATTATTTTGTAGTACCAAAGGTAATTGAATAATGTCAGATGTAACTAAACAATCATTATCTGAGTTAGTAGAAAATATAAAAAGTAAAAAACTTTCCTCAAGTGAAGTTACTAAAGCATTTGTTGAAAGATCAGAAAAATCAAAAGAATTAAATGCATATATAACCGAAGATTATGCAAATGCTTTAAATAAAGCAAAAAAGTTTGATGAAAAACCTAATCTCGATCTTAAATTGCCTGGCATCCCAATGGCTGTAAAAGATTTATTTTGTACAAGAGATTTAAGAACTACGGCAGGTAGTAAGATTTTAAATAACTTTGTTCCAACTTATGAGTCAACAGTCACACAAAACATTTGGAATGAAGGAGCTATCCTAATGGGGAAATTAAATTGTGATGAATTTGCAATGGGTTCATCTAATGAAACTAGTTTTTTTGGTAATGTACAAAATCCAATTGATAAGAATTTAGTTCCAGGAGGTTCTTCAGGTGGATCGTCTTCTGCTGTAGCTGCTCAATTAACACCAATAACTATTGGAACAGATACAGGTGGATCTATAAGACAGCCTGCTTCATTTACTGGAACTGTCGGATTAAAACCTACTTATGGTAGTTGCTCTAGATACGGAATTGTAGCATTTGCATCATCCCTAGATCAAGCTGGTCCAATGGCACAAAATGTTAAAGATTGTGCATTGTTGCAGGAAGTTATTAGCACTTATGATGAAAAAGATTCTACATCAATAGACTTTAAAAGAAACGAGTATAGCAAAGAATTAACAAAAGATATTAAAGGTAAAAAAATAGGAATACCTAAAGAATATAGAGTAGACGGCATGCCTAAAGAAATAGAAGACCTATGGAAAAAAGGTATTGAATATGCAAAAGATTGTGGTGCTGAGATTATCGATATATCTCTACCTCATACTAATTATGCACTACCAACTTATTACATAGTAGCACCAGCAGAGGCCTCATCTAATTTGGCTAGATACGACGGTGTTAAATACGGTTTTAGAGCTGAAGGAGAAAATCTTATTGATATGTATGAAAAAACTAGATCCGAAGGATTTGGTGCTGAGGTTCAAAGAAGAATAATGATTGGAACTTATGTTTTATCTTCAGGATATTATGATGCTTATTATCTTA
>CACFEM010000033.1 GCA_902565325.1 uncultured Pelagibacteraceae bacterium | reverse complement strand
TTTCAGAACTAGAATAATTTTTTAATATATCTTTAAATGAAACATGTTTTTTTTCATCAATTTTTATATTTTTTTCCTCAATAGTTTTTTCTACTTCCTCATTATCTAAACTTTCAAATTCAATTCTATCAAGTCTTGTAGAGAATGATCTTGGATCAAGATCTAGAGTATCAGTGTCTCCAATTAGGTTAAGTTGATCATCAAAAAATATTACTCTATCTAAATTTTGAAAAATAAACCTTGTAGAAAATAAAAATCTTCTAATATCATCAGATTGGAATTTTACATCTAGCCTTAAAATATTATCAATAGTGTTGTTTATAATATTTGTGTGATTTTGAGATTTTTTTTTTTATTAAACTTGGCTGAATATTATTTAGATATATGAATGTAAATAGTCCAATAATTGTAAAAATTACAAAATTTATAAATAAAAATTTCTTTAATATAGAAAGAGTTTTTAAGTATTTACTAAACATTAGCTAACATTCCATCTATATCCACTACCATACCTAGTTTCAATAGCTGAAAAATCAGGATCTACTTTTTTAAATTTTTTTCTAATTCGTTTTACGTGACTATCAATAGTTCTATCCTCAATATCTGTATCTTCTCTGTAAGCTATATCCATAAGCTGAGCTCTTTCTTTAATTATACCAGGCCTCTTTGCTAATTCTTTAACGATTAAAAACTCAGTTGTCGTCAATTTATCAGGCAGCTGTTTTCCATTCCATTCACACTCAAGTTGTGATGGATCTAATTTTAATCTTCCATGAGATATCAGGCTTTTATTTTCCTCTAGAATATTATTTGAATCTTTTTTTCTTAACTGCACTCTAATTCTTTCAATCAAAACTTTTATTGAAAAACCTCCTGATTTTTTTACAAAATCATCCGCACCCAGCTTTAAACCTAACAACTCATCAATTTCATCATCTTTAGATGTTAAAAAAATTACTGGTAAGGAAGTTTTTTTTCGAAGTTTTTTAAGTAATTCTTCTCCATCCATCTTAGGCATCTTTATATCTATAACTGCTAAGTCAGGTGGCATTCTGGTTAAACCGATTAATGCGCTTTCACCATCAATGTATGTTTGAACTTTAAAACCCTCTTTTTCTAATGCGATACTTAAACTTGTTAAAATATTTCTATCGTCATCAATTAGAGCTATAGTTTGTTTTTGCATAAAGTAGTTTAAAAATACTAAATTGTCCTAATTTGGGCAATGTTATAAATTTAATGTAACATACCCCAATTATCTCCAACATTAATATCAACTGTTAAAGGAGTTGAAAAAGAATGATAATCACTCTGAGCTACACTGGTCATTTCTTTCTCAATTAATTTAATCATTACTTTTTCATCTTTTTTTGGAATTTCAAAAATTAATTCATCATGAATTTGCAAGAGCATTTTTGAATTAGAATTTTTTTCCTCTGATAATTTCTTATCTAGTCTTATCATAGCTAATCTCATTACTTCAGAAGCAGAACCTTGGATGGGAGCATTAATTGCGGCACGTTCTTGAAAATTTCTTACATTAAAGTTTTTGTCATTAATTCCATTAAAATGAGATCTTCTTCCAAAAATATTATTAACATATCCGCTTTTCCTACAAAATTTTATTGTATTATCCATATAAACCTTAATTTCTGGAAACTTTGCAAAATATGAATTTAAAAATTCCTCAGCTTCGTAATTAGAAACATTTATTTGTTTAGCTAATCCATATTGCGAAATTCCATAAATAATTCCAAAATTAATAGCCTTAGCCTTTCGTCTGTGGTCTTGATTAACTTTTTTAATATCAATATTAAATATTTGGCTAGCTGTTAAAGAGTGGATATCTTCTTTATTTTTAAAAGCTTTTTTTAATTCCTTTACATCTGCCAGATCTGCTAAAATTCTCATCTCAATTTGATTGTAATCTGCAGAAATTAGTAAGTGATCTTTTTTTGCTTTAAAAGCTTTTCTTATATCTTTTCCATCTTCTGATTTAATTGGTATATTTTGTAAGTTGGGATCACTAGATGCTAGTCTTCCGGTCGTTGTAGCGGCCAGCAAAAACGAAGTATGAACTCTTTTTGTATTTGGGTTTAAATGTTCGGGTAAAGCATCTGAATAAGTATTTTTTAATTTTGAAACTTGTCTCCAGTCTAAAATTAATTTTGGAAACTCATGACCTTTAAAAGCTAAATCCTCTAAAACACTTGCACTTGTTGCAAAACTTCCTTTTTTAGTTTTCTTTAAACCAGCTATTTTCAAGTCATTATAAATTATTTCACCTAATTGCTTAGGGGATGCGATATTGAACTCTTTTTTAGAAATTTTAAATACTTCTTTTTCAAGTTTTTGGATTTTTTTTTCAAATTTAGATGAAAGAGATTTTAAAAACTTACTATCAATTTCAACCCCCTCTATTTCCATAAATGCAAGAATTTTAATTAATGGCTTTTCAAAAATTTCATAAATATTGATCATTTTCTCTGATTTTAAATTTTTGATAAATTTCTTGTATAATCTAAAAGTAACATCAGCATCTTCAGCAGCGTAATCTTTTGCTTTATCTAATTCTACTTCACTAAAATTAATTTCTTTCTTACCTGTTCCTACCATATCTTTAAAAGAAATAGTTTTATGCCCTAAATGAATTTCTGATAAAGTATCCATATTATGTCTATTTTTTCCAGCATCTAAGACATAAGACATCAACATTGTATCTTCCATTGATGAAAGTGTTATTCCACACTTATAAAATACGATAAAATCAAATTTTATGTTTTGACCTATTTTTTTTATACTAGGATCTTCTAATATTTTTTTTAATTTTTTAATTACTGCATCTTTTTTAAGACACTTGGGTGACTTGTGACCAACTGGTATGTAACATGCTTTTCCAATTTTAGAACAAAGAGAAATACCCACTAAATCTGCTTGATGAGGATCTAATGAAGTGGTTTCTGTATCTACAGCAACTTCACCAACTTCTTCTGCCTCCTCTATCCATTTATCAATTTCATCTAAGCTATTAATTAAATAATAATTTTTGTTATTTATCGTTTGTTGTTTTTCTAGATTTTGAGTTTCAATCTTATTACTTTCTAGTTCAGGTTCTCCATAAGCAGAAATTGCAGAGCTTAACAACCTATTAAATTCCATTTCTCTTAAAAATTTATATAATTTATCTTTATCTATATTTTGCAATTTAAATTCACTTAACTCCCTATCAACAGGAGAGTTGTGATCTAGTGTTACAAGTTTTTTACTTATTAATGCTTTATCCTTGTTCTCTATTAATGTTTCCCTTCTTTTATTTTGCTTAATCTCATGAGCAGATTTTAGTAAATTTTCTAAAGTACCATATTTGTTAATTAGTTCTGCGGCTGTCTTAACACCTATCCCTGGAACACCAGGAACATTATCACTACTATCTCCTGCTAAAGATTGTACATCAATAACTTTTGAAGCATCTACTCCAAATTTTTTTAAGACATCATCGTCAGTTATAAATTTGTTTTTCATGGGGTCAAAAATTCGAACCCCTTTTTTGTAAAGCTGCATTAAATCTTTATCTGATGAGACAATTGTAACTTTTGCTCCTTTTTTAAGGATTTGATCAACATATGTAGCTATTAAATCATCTGCTTCATAATTAGGAAGATCTACCGATGGTAAATTGAATGCTAGTACTGATTTTCTTATATACTCAAATTGAGGAGCCAAATCATCAGGCGCCTCTGACCTGTTAGCTTTGTAATCACTATAAATTTCATTCCTGAAAGTTTTTCTTGCTGAGTCAAATATTACTGCAAAATGTGTTGGTTTTTGCAAGTTTTGATCAGATTTTGAGTCCTCTAATAATTTAAATAACATACTACAAAAACCACTTACAGCACCTGTTGGAAGTCCATCACTTTTTCTAGTCAATGGAGGCAAAGCATAATAAGCTCTAAAAATATAACCAGAGCCATCAATCAAATAAAAATGATCTGTTTTTTGAATTTTATCCATGAGATAATATTTAATATTATAATGATAATATATTCTGTATATAAAAAAATTTAATTTCAATTATCCTAACAATTATAAGTAGATTATTTTTTATATTTTGAGTATTATTTAACAATGGAATTAACAAAAAATCTCACGCAAGCTAAACTATTTAAATCTCTGGTTGTTGTTGTTCTTGGTTCAATAGCACTAACTATATCAGCAAAGATCAAAATTCCTTTCTATCCAGTTCCAATGACTATGCAAACATTTGTTGTATTGTTTTTAGGAATAAGTTTAGGATATAAAATTGCACTTGCTACAATTGGTCTGTATTTAATCGAGGGAATTGCAGGGCTTCCTGTATTTTCAAATTCCCCTGAAAAAGGTATTGGATTAGTTTACTTTACGGGACCAACTATGGGTTACTTAATTGGTTTTTTAACAGCTGGTTACTTAGCTTCTAAAATAAAGATTAATGATAATTTTTTTGTTGTTTTATTTAAACTAATTATCGCAACTTCGACAATCTATATTTTGGGTTTAATTTGGCTTGGATCATTGATTGGATGGGATAAACCAATTTTTGCTTTAGGTGCAAAACCATTCTTATTAGCTGAGATATTTAAAATTATACTTTTAGCTCTTTTGACTAAACAAATAATTAAAATTAAAAAATTTATCTAGGTGATCTTTTGGAAAGAATTCTTTGAAGAGTTCTTCTGTGCATTTTAAGTCTTCTAGCTGTTTCAGAAACATTTCTATTACATAACTCGAAAACTCTGTGGATATGTTCCCACTTAACTCTGTCAGCAGACATAGGATTTTCTGGAGGGGCTGCTTTTTTTGCAGGATCTGCTAATAACGCTTTTTCAACATCTTCCGCATCGGCAGGTTTAGCAAGGTAATCAATAGCACCTTCTTTGATTGCAGCTACTGCCGTTGGAATGTTTCCATAACCAGTTAACATGATGATCCTACTATCGCTATTTGAAGACTGAATTTCTTTTACAACCTCAAGTCCATTACCATCTGCAAGTCTTAAGTCTACAACAGCAAAACCAGGTTTTTTAGTTTTCACAGATTCAACTCCCTTTTGTACACTCTCAGCTTGAAAAACCTCAAATCCTTTTTTTTCCATCGCTCTTGCTAAACGCTCACGAAAAGGATTATCGTCATCCACGATTAACAATGACTTATTTTCAAAATCACTAAGATTCTGTAGTTTTGCTTCTTCTTTCATCAGACTTATATGGGGTCTCTGCAAGATATTACAATATATGAATTTTACGCATTTCTGGCTTGAATTATTTGCTTTACTTTGGTGCTGTTTACTTTATATGCCAAAAAATATTAAAGTTTTTTTTAAAAAGACTTTTTTTTATTAAATTTTTTTTGGAGGCATTTATAATGCAAAAATTTAAATCAGTTGAGGAATTAGTTAATCAGCTGAAACCTGAAAAACCAGTTTACTGTATTAGAAAGAATTCCATTAATTCTGCCGTTAAATTTTTTCTAAACAAATTTCCAGGTAAAATTTTATATGCAGTTAAAACTAATCCACACCCTGAAGTAATCAAAACAATCATAGAAAGTGGAGTTGAGCAATTTGATGTTGCTTCAATTGAGGAAATTAAAAATATTAGAACTTTCAGTAATACAGCAAAATGCTCTTATATGCATACTGTTAAAAGCAGAGAAAGTATAAAAGAAGCATACTTTAATTATGGTGTAAAAACTTTTTCATTAGACACTAAAGATGAACTGATTAAAATAATTGAAAGTACAAATAACGCTAAAGATTTAGAGTTATTTGTAAGAGTTGCTGTTTCAAATGAACATGCAGAAATTGATTTATCAAAAAAATTTGGTGCTTTAACATCTGAAGCAATAGGTTTATTAAGACTTGTAAAACAACATGCAAAAAAGATTGGTTTAAGTTTTCATGTTGGTTCACAATGTATGCATCCAATTTCTTATTCAAAAGGAATTAGTGAGATTGGAAATATAATTAAAAAGACAAAAATTATTCCACATTACATTAATGTAGGTGGAGGTTTCCCTACAATCTATCCTGACTTAATTCCACAATCTTTAGGTAGTTATTTTAATGAAATAAATAAGAGTTTAGAAAATTTAAAGCTTGAAAAACTTCCTGAAATTATTTGTGAGCCTGGTAGGGCTATAGTTGCAGAAAGTGGTTCAACAATTGTAAGGGTTAATTTAAGGAAAAAACAAAAGCTTTATATTAATGATGGTACTTATGGTACTCTTTTTGATGCTGGTACACCAAACATTGTATTCCCATCTAGAATGATTAAAGAAAATTCTAATAAAATAATTTCAAAAAAATTAACTGCTTTTGATTTCTTTGGACCTACATGTGATAGCATGGATTATATGAAAGGTCCTTTTTTGCTTCCAAATAATATTAAAGAAAATGATTATATTGAACTTGGTCAACTTGGGGCATACGGATTAACATTTAGAACTCAGTTTAATGGTTATTACTCAAATGAAATTTATGAAGTTGAAGATAACCCAATAATGACAATGTATGATAAAGACATTAACAAAGCTAACATGGTAGCTTAATGTCAAGTCAAAAAAATCCAGGTCATAACAGTAAAAGAGATTTCTTAAAAAATCCTGTTGAGCATATCGATATAACTTCTTTCGACTCTAGAAAAATTATATCCTCAATGGAAAAAATGTCATTTGTTTCTAGAGAAACAGCAAATGCTGCTAATATTTATAACGAGATGCTTAAAGATAAAGATTGTACAATTTTCCTTACTTTAGCAGGCTCTACTTCGGCAGCTGGATGCATGAATATTTATAAAGATTTAGTTAAATATAATATGGTAGATGCAATCGTTGCAACAGGTGCCTCAATAGTAGATATGGATTTTTTTGAAGCTCTTGGTTTTAAACATTACCAAGGTTCACAATTTCAAGATGATACTGAGTTGAGGGACAACTATATAGATAGAATTTACGATACCTACATAGATGAAGAAGAGCTTCAAATGTGTGACAAAATCATATGTGAAATAGCAAATAACTTAGAAGCGAGAAGCTATACTTCAAGAGAGTTCATTTATGAAATGGGAAAATATTTAAAAAATAACTCAAAGAAAAAAGACTCTTTAATTGAAACTGCTTTTGACAACAATGTTCCTATTTTCTGCCCTGCTTTTACTGACTCAAGTGCAGGATTCGGGTTAGTTATGCATCAAGAACAAAATCCAAAAAAACATATGACAATAGACTCGGTTAGAGAATTTAGAGAACTAACAGAAATTAAAATCAAATCTAAAGGTTCTGGATTATTTATGATTGGTGGTGGTGTGCCTAAAAACTTTATTCAAGATACTGTAATTTGTGCTGAACTATTAGGAAAAGATGTAGACATGCATAAATATGCAGTTCAAATTACTGTTGCTGATAGTAGAGACGGTGCTTGTAGTAGCTCTACATTAAAAGAAGCAAGTTCATGGGGAAAAGTAGATATTACAAAAGAACAGATGGTGTTTGCAGAAGCAACTAGTGTTTTACCATTGATAGCAAGTGATGCTTATCACAAGGGTGAGTGGAAAAATAGAACAAGAAAAAACTTTACTAAAATTTTTGAATAAAATTGAAATATCTCTCAAATAAAAACGGGTTTTTAGGAATTGATAATAAATTTAGCTTTAAAGAGAAAGCTGTAATTGTTCCATTTGGTTTAGAAAAAACTGTCAGTTATGGGGGAGGAACAAAAAATGGACCTAAAGAAATTATAAAAGCATCTCATCAAGTTGAGCTATATGATGAAGAGCTTAATTGCGAACCTTATAAAAAAATAGGTATTAAAACTTTAAAACCATTTAAGATCGACAAAAATATTAAAAAAGCACTGAATAAAATATCTAATATTAATAAAGAAATTTTAGATAAAAAACTTTTCCCAATGACTTTAGGTGGAGAGCATTCAATAACTCCTGGATGTATTGTTCCTTTTACTAAAAAATATAAAAACATTTGTCTCTTGCATTTTGATGCTCATGCAGATTTACGTCAAAGTTATAATGGAGAAAAATTTTCACATGCTTCAGCAATTAGAAGGTGTTTGGATTATAAAAATGTTTCTTTAATTTCATTTGGGATAAGAAATATCTCTGAAAGTGAAATCCCATTTTTAAAAAAAAATTCTTCAAGAATAAATATTTTTTGGGCAAAAGATAAAAAAAAATGGAATTTGTCTAAATTTAAAAAAATGATTAAAAACAAAACTGTTTATCTGACATTCGATGTAGATGGACTAGACTCAAGTATCATGCCTGCAACTGGTACACCTGAACCAGGAGGACTTTTGTGGGACGAAACATTAGATATAATAAGAATTGCAGCTAAAAACTCAAAAATTGTTGGTGCGGATATTAATGAGCTTTCTCCAATCAAAGGATTTAATTCTTATAATTTTCTTGTTGCAAAATTAGCTTATAAAATTTTGTCTTATAAATTTTTATATTAAACTTTAATTGGTTTAATAATTTTCAATAACATTCTAAACGGTATCAACATTATTATAGCAACTAAAACTTTTACCGCTAAATCTCCAAGAGATAAAGTAACCCAAGGTACCCCTGTTGCATAAAATGATATTGAGAAAAATAAAAATGTATCGA
>CACFEM010000032.1 GCA_902565325.1 uncultured Pelagibacteraceae bacterium | reverse complement strand
AAAACTGTAAATTTATGGTAATAGATCAAATACCTCAATTTAATGATGTGAATTCAAATCAACAACGACGTTTTATCACTTTGTTAGATGTAATTTATGATAAAAATATTTCATTAGCAGTGACAGCTGATCTAAATTTAGATCAATTTACCTCTTCAAGATTGTTAGAAAAACCATTTAAACGAACCATTAGTCGTTTGTATGAGCTTACATCGAAGGAGCATAATTAATGAAACAAGAATTTTACAATCTTCAAATTAAGACTAATGGTCAAAAGTTATATGAATTTACTAATGATACAATTCATTGGATTGGTCAAAATAACTTTAAAAATGGTATTCTTAACTTAAATATTCAGCACACAAGCGCCTCATTAATTGTTCAAGAAAATGCAGATCCAGATGTACAAACAGATTTAATAAATTTTTTTGATAAATTAGCTCCTATGGATAACAAACTATATGTTCATACTACAGAGGGAAAAGATGATATGCCCGCACATATTAAATCCGCATTAACAAATAATCAAATTTCTCTAAGCGTGAAAGATAGTGAATTGTTGCTTGGAACTTGGCAGGGCATATATTTATTTGAACACAGATTAGAAGCTCAAAAAAGAACAATAATTCATCATTTTATTGGAGAATAAAATTAAATTTATTTTTTCTTCAAAGATTGAAACGCTTCAAGAGCTGCAGCTCTAGCTTTTTCATGAACAACAATAGGGCCTGGATAATCTTTGCCAATAATTGTTTTTATAGCTTCTTGATACTTTAATTCCATTTCCCATGGTTTATGGATAAATTTATTTGGAACATTTTTAAGTTCAGGAACCCATTTTTTTACATAATTACCTTGTTTATCAAATTTTTCACCCTGAAGTATTGGATTGAATATTCTAAAATAAGGTGCTGCATCTGCACCACAGCCAGCAACCCATTGCCATTGAGCAACATTATTCGCTTTGTTAAAATCTAGTAGACAATTTCTAAAATGCTTCTCACCTTCAGTCCAATTAATTCTCAAATGTTTGACTAAAAATGAACCAACAACCATTCTTATTCTGTTATGCATCCATCCAGTCTCATATAGTTCTCTCATACCTGCATCGACAATAGGATAACCGGTCATTCCTCTTTTCCATGCTTTTAAGAATTTCTCGTTTTTTGCCCAAGGGAATTTATCAAATTCCTTTCTAAAATTTCCTTTTAAGAATTCTGGGAAATAATTAATTAAACTATGTGAAAACTCTCTCCAACCAAGTTCATTAATATATTTTCTATAACCAGTTCCTTTTGATTTAATTTCAGAACATTTTTTCCAAATACTCTCTACATGAATTTGGCCATGTTTGATATAAGGGGATAATTTAGATGTTCCTTCGATAGATGAGTTTGTATTCTTTGTTTCTTGATTAAGTGTTTCTGATGTTGACCAAAATTTAGAGTTTTTGTTGAGTGAACATCCTGTTAAAAAAAATAAAACAAATAAAAATATAATCTTATTCACTAAAATCTCTATTTAATCTCTTTTGAACTTCTTTATTAATATCAAGATTAGTATTTTCTGAGGCAATAATTTTTTCATAAAACTCTTTAGCTTTTTGTTTTTGGTTTTTTGAAAAATAATACTCGCCCATTAAGTATAATGCGTGTGATTTCCATACACTTTCAGAGTTTATTAATGGATTTAAAATATTTAACAAGTCATTCTCGTTATCATCTATTTCAGCTGCATAAAATAAAGCTTTTTTATAGATAACTAAATTTTTAATTTCTCTATCGAGAGATGTATCATTAATTATTGTTTTAAATAAATTAAATACAACTTTTTTATCTGAAACTAAATCATTATCGATAATAAAATATAATGATAATGGAGAATAAGTTGGGTCTTTTTTGCCTATAATTTCAATTAATTTATTTGCTGTTTCATCTTTTGAATTATCTGAATACTCTATAATTATTGAATTATAATTGTCTGATATTTCTTTTTTTTTGTTTGTTAAGTATTTGTCAAAGCTGTAAACGGCTGTAACAATAATTACTAAGATTATTATTCCAAATATTATTTTATTTTTGTTGTTTTTAAAAAAATTTCTAATTTTTTCGTTTCTAGCATTTGCGTTTATAATTGATAATTCTTCATCCATAACTAAATCATATTCCTTAAAACGTACTGCAGAATACCTCCGTTTTTATAATACTCTAATTCATTTTTTGTATCAATTCTGCATAAAGTTTTAATTTTCTTTATTTCTCCAGAAACATATTTAATTTCGACTATCACTTCATCTGAGGGATTAACGCCCTTTTCTATATTTAGAATACTAATTAACTCAGAACCAATTAATTTTAAATTTTTTCTATTTACATCATTAATAAATTGTAATGGCAATATTCCCATTCCAATCAAATTAGATCGGTGAATTCTTTCAAAACTCTCAGCAATTACTACTTTTATTCCAAGTAATTTTGTTCCTTTAGCTGCCCAATCCCTAGAGGATCCGGTTCCATACTCTTTTCCACCAATTACAACTAAATCTGTTCCTCTTTTTTTATATTCAACGACTGCATCATAGACAGGAAGAACTTTTTCTTCTGGATATAACTTCGTAAAACCACCTTCTGTGCCAGGAGCCATTTCATTTCTAATCCTTATATTTGCAAAAGTTCCTCGCATCATAACTTCGTGGTTACCTCTTCTTGAACCATATGAGTTATAATCTTTAGGTAAAATTTGGTGTTCCATAAAATATTCACCAGTTGGACTATCTTTTTGAATACTGCCGGCTGGTGATATATGATCAGTTGTAACCATATCACCTAAAATTAATAATGGTCTTGCATCCTTAATTTCTTTAAATCCTTCTGGTTTATCTGGCAACGAGTCAAAAAACGGAGGTTTTTTTACATAAGTTGATCCCACATCCCAATTATAGATACTGCTTTTATCAGTTTTAATTTTTTGCCATTGAGTTGGGCCCTCAGAAACATTTGAGTATCTTTGTATAAACATCTCAGCATTAAGTGAAACTTTTAAAGTGTCTTCTATCTCTTTATTTGAAGGCCAAATATCTTTTAAAAACACATCGTTACCTTCTCTATCTTTTCCTAATGGATCTTTGTACAAATCAATTTCCATATGCCCAGCAATTGCATATGCAACAACTAGTGGAGGTGATGCTAGGTAGTTAGCTTTTATATGTGGAGAAATTCTTCCCTCAAAATTTCTATTTCCAGATAAAACTGAAACAGCATAAATATTTTCTTTTTGGATCGCTTCTACAATATTTTCTGGAAGTGGTCCCGAATTTCCAATGCAAGTTGTACAGCCATACCCAACCAAATTAAAGCCAAGCTGATCTAAATAAGTATTTAATCCGGCTTTTGCCAAATAGTCTGTAACTACTTGAGATCCAGGTGCTAAAGAAGTTTTTACCCAGGGTTTAACCTGCAAATCTTTTTCAATAGCTTTTTTTGCTAACAGTCCAGCTCCAATTAATACATTTGGATTTGAAGTGTTCGTGCAAGAAGTTATTGCTGCAATTAATATTGAACCATCTTTAATTTCATAATCTGTATTTGTTACTTTCGAAATTGATTTTTCATTTTTATTTGTAGCTTCCTCTAATACTTTTTGAAATGAACTAGGTGCATCTGTTAAAAGAACTTTGTCTTGTGGTCTTTTTGGTCCTGAAATGGTTGGTACGACTGTGGACATATCTAAAGATATAATGTCAGTAAATTCTATTTCGTTACTAGCCCATAAACCTTGTTCCTTGGCATAATTTTCTACGATATCAACAGTTTGTTGATCTCTTCCAGAAAATTTTAAATACTTTAATGTTTCCTCATCGATAGGAAAAAAACCACAAGTAGCACCATATTCTGGTGCCATGTTTGCAATTGTGGCTCTATCCGCCAGTGTTAAATTTTTTAAACCTTCTCCATAAAACTCAACAAACTTACCAACCACTCCTTTATCTCTTAACATTTTTACAACAGTTAATACTAAATCAGTTGCAGTAGTTCCTTCTGGCATTTTGTTTTTCATTTCAAAACCGATGACTTCTGGTATTAACATAGAAATTGGTTGACCTAACATTCCTGCTTCAGCTTCAATTCCTCCAACACCCCATCCTAAAACAGATAAACCATTTACCATAGTTGTATGACTGTCCGTTCCAACTAAAGTATCTGGAAAAAGATATTTTTCACCTTTAAATTCTTCTGACCAAACAACCTTCGACAAATATTCCAGATTTACTTGGTGACAAATTCCTGTTCCTGGTGGAACTATTCTAAAATTATCAAATGCCTGCTGTCCCCATTTTAAAAAAGAGTATCTCTCACCATTTCTTTCAAATTCTATATCAACATTTTTTTCAAAAGAATCTGCTTTTGCGGATTGGTCGACTTGCACAGAGTGATCAATTACAAGATCAACTGCGGACAGTGGATTGATTGTATTTGGATCTTTATTTTTTTCTTTAACCGCTTCTCTCATTGCAGCTAAATCTGCAACTGCAGGTATTCCTGTATAATCTTGAAGCAAAACTCTTGCTGGTCTATATGCAATTTCAGTTTTAGATTTTTTTATCTTTAGCCAGTTTTTAATCGCCTCTATTTGAGATTTCGTTACACTTAAGTCGTCTTCGTATCTTAATAAATTTTCTAGTAAAACTTTTAGTGATTTTGGAAGTTTATTTATTCCTTCAAGTCCATTTTTTTCTGCTTCATTTAATGAGTAATAATTATACTCCTTGTCATTAACTGTGATTTTTTTTAGTGATTTATAAGAATTTTTGTTTCCTGGGGTCATATTATAAATAAAAAGTTATTATGCTTGTTAAAAGAAGCAGTGACATAGCATAATTAAAGTAATTAATAAATTTCTGATTTGTCGCAAATTTCCTGAAAAATTTACCTAAAAAAGTCCACAGAGTTATACTAGTCACTGAAACAATTAAAGCCATAATGATAATTTGAGTCGTATAACTTACAAAGGTCTCTCCTGGATTAATGTAAGTTGAAACAAGAATAATTGATGCAATAACGCCTTTAGGATTTAAAAATTGAAAAACAAAAGTTTCATGAAACTTAATTGGATTTTTATTTTTATTTTCCTGATCAGAAGGTCCTGAAAAAGAAATTTTGTATGCTAAATAAATTAAAAATAGAGTTCCTAAGTATTTCAATACCTCTTGAATTAAAGGATAAAGCTTAAAAATATTTATCAACCCTAAAGCTAAACATAATAATAAAAAAGGAAATCCTAAAGTTACACCAATTATATGAGGTAGTGTTCTAAGAATACCAAAATTGAAACCAGAATAGAAAGCAACGAAATTATTTGGTCCAGGAGTAAATGCAGCAACTATTCCAAATAAAGTTATAGAGAGAATTTCAGGATGCATTACTAGGCGATCGGTAATCCATTTTCTGCTTTTTGAGAGGGATGAACAAGTGTAACCTTACCATCAGCATCAATTGCTCCTAAAACCAATACTTGAGAAACTATTCCAGCAATATTTTTTTCAGGAAAATTACAAACAGCAATAACTTGTTTTCCTTTTAAATTCTCCTCATTATAATAATGAGTAATTTGAGCTGAAGATTGTTTAATGCCAATTTCGCTTCCAAAATCAACTTCAATAACTAATGAAGGTTTTCTGGCTTTTTCATTTTTTTTTACAGAAATTACAGTACCAATTCTAATATCAACTTTATCAAAATCATTATAGGTAATTTGCTCTTTAATCATAATATAATATAGTGTTTTAAGTTTATGAGTATAGATAACAATTTATATGAAAAATCAATCAAGATTTTAACTGACTTAATCGCATTTAAAACTGTCTCAGGTCAAGACAACAGTAATTTAATTGATTATTGTGAAAAAATTTTAAATAACATCGGAATAGATACTTTCAAAGTTTATGATGATGATAAAAAAAGAGTTAATCTTTTTGGAACTCTAAAAGCAAAAAATCAAAGCACAAAAAAACCCATCATATTATCTGGACACACTGATGTGGTTCCAGTGTCTAAAGGTTGGAGCAGTGATCCATTCGTTGCAACTATTAAAAATGATAAATTATATGGAAGAGGCTCATGTGATATGAAAGGTTTTATTGCATGTACACTTGCTTATGCGCCTATCTTCAAAGAAAGTAATTTAGATAGAGACTTACATTTCTGTTACACATTTGATGAGGAGACTGCATGTATTGGAGCCCCTTTACTAATAGAAGAATTGAAAAAAAGAGAAATCAAAAATGGAATTTGTATAATTGGTGAACCAACTAAAATGAAAATTATTGATGCCCACAAAGGTATGAATGAATACACAGTTCACTTTGGAGGACTTGCAGGACATAGTTCTAAACCACATTTAGGAGTAAATGCAGCTGAATATGCTACTAGATATGTTGGAAAACTTTTAGAAATTAGAGAAGAATTAAAAAAAAGAGTTCAAAAAGATAGTATTTTTGATCCTCCACATTCAACTTTATCAATTGGTGGAATTAAAGGTGGTATTGCTCATAATGTCATTGCAGATAAATGCAGTGTTGAATGGGAAACAAGACCAGTTGTAAAAGAAGACGGGGAATTTGTTACGAATGAAATTGATAAATATGCAAATGAAGTACTCCTACCAGAAATGAAAAGAGTATTTCCAGATTCTTATATTAAAAAAGAAGTAATAGGTGAAGTCGTCGGTTTTAACAGATTAGATGAGTCTGAAGCATGTGAATTTGTATCAAATATAACTGGTGATAATTCTAGAGAAGTAGTTTCTTTTGGAACAGAGGCTGGTTTATTTCAAGAATTAGGAATCAGTACTGTTGTTTGCGGACCTGGATCCATAGAACAAGCTCACAAGATTGACGAGTTCATAGAATTAAATGAAATGAAAAAGTGCCTTAAATTTTTAGAAGGTGTGAAAGATAAATCAGTAAATTAACTCCAACCACCCACAGCTTTTACTTCTAAAAACTCTTCTAAACCGTGTTCGCCGGCTTCTCGACCTATTCCAGAATGTTTAAAACCACCGAAAGGCGCATCAACTGCAATACCAGCTCCATTAACATCAACCATTCCAGATCTTAATTTTCTTGCAACTCTTTGTACTTTTTGAGAGTCTTGGGTTTGAATATAGTTTGTTAGTCCATAAGCAGTATCATTTGCAATTTTAATTGCATCTTCTTCTGTTTCAAAAGGAATAACAGATAAAACAGGTCCAAAAATTTCTGTTCTTGCAACTTCCATATCATTATTTACATCTGCAAAAACAGTTGGTTTAACAAAGTATCCTTTGTCTAATCCATCAGGTTTACCTGTCCCTCCAGCAACTAATTTAGCACCTTCATCTATTCCTTTTTGGATTAAAGTTTGTATTTTTTTGTATTGAGTTTCTGAAATAACTGGACCTATATGTTCTCCTTCTTTTTTAGGATCACCCACCTCAAAACTTTCAGTATATTTTTTTAATCTCTCAATAGCTTCTTTATACATTGATTTTTCAACTAACATTCTTGTCGGTGCATTACAAGATTGTCCAGAATTTCTAAAACATCTTAAAGCACCTCTTTCAATAGCCTCTGGATCAGCATCTTTAAAAATTATATTTGCACCCTTGCCTCCTAATTCTAAGCTTACTCTTTTAAAATCTTTAGCAGCATTTTGTGAAATCAAAGCTCCTGCTCTTGTTGATCCAGTAAAAGATATCATATTAATATCTGGATGACTTGTGAGAGCATCGCCTGTTGTTGCTCCATCACCATTAACTAAATTGAACACACCTTTAGGAAATTTTACTTCATCAATAATTTCAGCAAGTATCATTGAAGAGAGTGGTGCTAATTCTGATGGCTTTAAAACCATTGTACAACCTGCAGCTATTGCTGGCATTACTTTTAAACAAACTTGGTTCATCGGCCAATTCCATGGTGTTATTAATGCACAAACACCTTTTGGTTCATAAATTAATCTTTGGTTAGGAGCATGATCTCCTAACGGTTTTTCAAATTCAAAATTTTTTAAATATCTAATAAATGATTTGATATGACTTGCTCCTGTACCTGCTTGTAATTTTGTTGCAAAATCTTTTGGAGCACCCATTTCAAGAGTTATAGCTTCTGCAATATCTGCCCATCTTTTCTTATAATTTTCATAAAGTTTTTCTAATAATTCAATTCTTTCTTCTTTAGAAGAAAAGGCCCATGACATATATGCATCTTTAGCTGCATTAACAGCATTATCAACATCAGCTTTGTTTCCCAAAGTGATTACTGCACAATTTTCTTCTGTAGCAGGATCAATTACTTTAATTTCCTCAGAGCTATTTGGCTTAACCCACGCGCCATTAATGTAAAAATTTTTTTTGTCTAACATGTTTTGAGGTTATCCTTTCTTTATGTTTTTGCAAATAAATTAGTTAATTCATAAACAATAGTTGCCGCTGCTAAAGAAGTTACTTCTGCATGATCATATGCTGGAGAAACCTCAACGACGTCTGCTGAAACTAAATTTAATCCAGACAAACCTCTTAAAACATTTACCATTTCTCTTGTAGTCATCCCTGCAATTTCTGGTGTACCAGTACCTGGAGCAAATGCAGGGTCTAAAACATCAATATCAATTGATAAGTATAAAGGATTATCTCCCACTCTTTTTCTTATTCTTTCTGCTATTTTATCGGTTCCTTCTGTTTGAAACTCATCACAATGAATTATTTTAAATCCAAAACTTTCATCATTTTTAATATCATCTCTACTATAAAGTGGGCCTCGAATTCCAACATGCATAGAAGCATCATCTAAAAATAATCCTTCTTCTCTTGCTCTTCTGAATGGAGTTCCGTGAGTATAAGGTGCACCAAAATATGTGTCCCAAGTATCTAAGTGCGCATCAAAATGAACTAAAGATACAGGGCCCTTATTTTTTTTATTGATTGCTCTTAACAATGGAACAGCAATAGTATGATCTCCACCTAAACTTATAATTCCTCCAACCTTATTTAATAAATCTGTTGCACCTACTTCTATTTGTTCAATTGCTTCATCAATGCTAAATGGGTTGCAAGCGATATCACCAGCATCAGCTACTTGTTGGATTTTAAAAGGCTCAACATCATAATTAGGATGATAATTAGTTCTTAAATGTCTAGAAGCTTGCCTGATGCTTTGTGGACCAAATCTTGCCCCGGGTCGATAACTTGTGCCAGCATCAAACGGAATTCCAACAATTGCAACGTCACAACTGTCAACATCTCTTAGTTCAGGTAATCTTGCAAATGTACTTGGGCCAGC
>CACFEM010000031.1 GCA_902565325.1 uncultured Pelagibacteraceae bacterium | reverse complement strand
ATAAATAAAACACTAACAATAGAAAAAATTAATCTCCAAAAAATTGCAAATAAATTTGGAACTCCATTTTATTCTTACTCCTATTCTAAATTAAAAGAAAATATTAATAATTTTAAAAAAAATTTCAGATCTTTTTCACCACTTATCTGCTTTGCTGTTAAATCCAACACAAATATTAATATAATTAGAGAAATTAAAAAATTTGGATTAGGTGCTGATGTTGTTTCAGTAGGAGAACTGATGATGGCACTTAAAGCAGGAATTAATCCAAGCAAAATAGTATTTTCTGGTGTTGGTAAAACAACAAGTGAAATCAGCTTTGCTATTGATAAAAAAATTTTGCTTATTAACGCTGAGTCTTTAAGTGAAATAAAAGAAATAAATCGAATAGCAAAATCAAAAAATAAAAGAATAAAAATTGGTGTGAGACTAAACCCCAACACAGATGCAAAAACATTAAGTCAAATATCCACTGGGAAAAAAGAAAATAAATTTGGTGTAAATAAAAATACATTCTATGAAATTATAAATTATTGTAAAAATTCAAAAAATATTGATTTGAAATGTCTAAGTGTTCATATAGGCAGTCAAATTTTAGACCATAGACCTTATGAAAAAATGCTTAAAGCGGTCAGTCAAATTCTAAATAAAACAAATCATAAATTTGAATTTATAGATTTAGGTGGAGGTATGGGCATTACTTACACTGATAAAAATCAAAAACTTAATTATAAAAAATACAACACAGCTATTCTCAAATTTTTAAGAAAACATAAAGTTAAAATTATATTTGAGCCAGGTAGATCAATTATTGGCGATACCGGGACATTAGTGTCAAAAATAATCTATATTAAAGATAGTGGAAGTAAAAAATTTATAATTTTAGATGCCGCAATGAATGATTTAATGAGACCTGCTCTGTATGGTGCATTTCATAAAACTTTACCTGTTACAAAATCTAACAAAACATCTAAAAAACCATATGAATTTGTAGGTCCTATTTGTGAGAGTACAGATAAATTTGCTACATTAAAAAAATTTCAAGTATTGAATGAAAAAGATTTAATAGCAATATGTGATGTGGGAGCTTATGGAATGTCACTTAGCTCAAATTATAATTTAAGACCTAAACCAATAGAATTATTAATAAAAGGATCAAAAATTAAAGTAATAAGAAAAAGACAAAAGCATAAAGATATAATTTAGCTTTTGACAAAAATGATAAGAAACTTTTTATTTTCAATATTGTTTTTCACTGGAATCATTTTTATTTCTATAATTTTTTTACCATCATTTTTTTTTGCCTAAACAGGTCGTTTTGATGGGAGGTAAATTAATGGGCCATTGGGCCAGTTTTTGTTTAAGGTTTATTCTGTCAGTAAAAATTTCAATCAAAGGAAAAGAAAATATTATTAATAATGAAAAATTTTTTATAGTAGCATCCCATCAATCAATGTTTGAAACTTTTTATTTACAAACTATCTTTAACTCACCTGTATTTATTCTAAAAAAAGAATTATTGTTAATTCCAATATTTGGTTGGTACTTAAAAAAAATAGGATCAATTTCAATAAAAAGAAACAAAGTTACAAAAGATAACTTGGGTTTTTTCGATGATATTTCAAAAATGATGGCTACTTCTAATAGACCTTTAATTATTTTTCCTCAAGGAACTAGAGTTCTTCCAGATGAAAGACCACCTTTTAAAAAAGGTGCTTCGAGAATTTATGAACAGCTAAATGTTGCTTGTCAGCCAGTTGCAATTAACTCTGGATATGTGTGGCCTAAAAAAGGTAAAAAGAAATCTAATAAAACAATTACAATCTCTATTCTAAAACCAATTCCTTCTGGGTTAACAAAGGAAAATTTTATTCAGATTGTTGAAAAAAATATTTATTCAGAGTTAGATTTAATTAATTAGCCCTTCATAGGCATAACAACAAAAATGCTATCGAAATCACCCGGATCTTTTATCAATGCTGGTGAACCAGTATCATTAAAGAAAATTTCAACTCTATCTCCATCTAATTGTGAAGCAACATCTATCAAATATCTAGAATTAAAACTTATCTCTAAATCATGATCAAACTTAACGGTTAAAGTTTCTTTACCATCACCACTGTTAGTATTATTTACTGACAGATCTAAAGTGTCTTTAGATAAATTGAATTTCACACCATCTTTTTTATCTAATGAAACAGATGCTACTCTATCAACTGAATTTAAAAATAATTTTAAGTCTATTTCTAATTTTTTTTGATTATTTTTAGGTATAACTTGAATGTAATTAGGAAATTTCCCATCAATAAGTTTCGAAATTAAAATACTATTATTTAATTCAAATTTTATTTTTGATTTCACATTTGAAATTTTCACATCTCCATCATAGCTATCTAATAAAGAACAAAGTTGAAAAATTGTTTTTTTAGGTAAAATTATTGGATCAAAATCAATTTTTTCCTCTAATCTAACTTTTGAAATAGACATTCTATGACTATCAGTTGCAACTGCAGTTAAATAATTTTTATCCTCAACTTCTGTTTGATGAAAATAAATTCCACTTAGGTAATGCCTTGTTTCGTCATTAGAAACTGAAAATTTGCATTTATTTAATAATTTCAATAATTGTTTTGATTTAATTATAAATTCATTTTGATTAAAATTTTCATCTGTCAGCGGAAACTCTGTTGCACTTATGCAATTCAAATTAAAAATAGATTTTTCAGACTCTACTTGTAGTTTACTTATATCTGTTAGAGAAAGATTTATTTTTTTTCCTGAGTTAAACTTTCTTATAATATCATACATGATCGAGGAAGTTGTGGTTGTTTTGCCCTCCTCTATAATTTCTACATTATTTAATTGATGTACAAATATTAAATCTAGATCAGTCGCAGTGATTGTAAGTTTTGAATTGCTTGCATCTAACAAAATATTAGAAAGTATTGGTAATGTGCTTCTTTTTTCAATAACTCCTTGGCAATAATTTAATGCTTGCTGAAGATCTTGTTGATTAACGTTAAATTTCATTTTCTTTATTGTTATATAAAATCTGGTTTTTTAATTTATTTATATTATCAACCATCTCAGGATCTTTTTCTTTTATCTTTTCAATAGTTTTTACTGAATGAATTATTGTTGTATGGTCTCTGTTAGAAAATTCCCTTCCAATTTCAGGTAATGATTTAGAAGTTAAAATTTTAGTTAAATAAATTGCTGTTTGCCTAGGTCTTACTAAATATCTTGATCTTCTAGATGATAACATTTCATTTTTGCTGATTTTGAAAAACTTACAAACAATTGTCTGAATTAGATCTATTGTAACCTTATTTTCTGCTAAATTTAATAAATCCTTTAGAACTACTTTAGTTTCAGCAAGATTTGGGGTTTTATTGTAAATTCTTGAAAATGAAACGACTCTGTTTACTGCACCAACTAGTTCTCTTACACTTCCAGTTATTTCATTACTTATAAAATCTTGAATTTCTCCTGAAACTTTTAATTGTTCAGAGTACAAAGCATTCAATTCATCAGTTTTTTTTTCAACTATTTTTTTTCTTAGCTCAAAGTCCGGCTTTTGAATATCAACAACCAAACCACCAGAAAATCTTGACTTAATTCTTTCTTGAATCCTTGATAATTTATTTGGTGATCGATCAGCTGATACAATTATTTGAGATCCCTTATCAAGTAATGCATTAAATGTATGAAAGAACTCCTCCTGCATAGCCTCTTTTCCACTTATAAACTGGATATCATCGATTAATAAAATATCTGTATTTCTAAAATATTCTTTAAACTTAACCATGTCGTTTGATTTAATAGATTTTACAAACTGATACATGAAACGTTCGGCAGAAATAAACATTACTTTATTATTTTTTTTAAGCTCTAAACCTATTGAATTTAATAAGTGAGTTTTTCCCATTCCAACACCACCATAAATATAAAGTGGATTATAATGAGATATATTTTCTGAAACTTTTAAAGAAGCTTCGTAAGCTAATTTGTTACTTGAACCTATTATAAAATTATCAAATCTTTTATTTGGATCAATTCGATTATACTGAAGGTAAGAGTCTTTTATAAATGAAACATTTTCACTATTATTGTTCTCTTTAATATTATTTTCTTTTGAAGCGATATCTTTAGCTTTTTCAACTATTTTGAACTCAATTCTAATAATGTCTTTTTTATATACTTTAATTATTTGCAATATTTGATCTAAATACCTTGATGTAATCCAATCTCTAATAAATCTTGTTGGAACTGATAATAATAAGTAATTATTAAATTCCTCTACGAAAGAAATCTTTTTTAACCAGCTCTCATACACTTCTAAGCCTAGTTTATTTTGCATTTCGTTCTGCACATGCTTCCACTCAAAGCCTTCAGAAGAAAAATTATTAATATTTTTTGTATTTGTTAATTTATTCATAACTTAAGGGGAAATCTCAGTTAGAACTATTTAAAAAAATTTGCAACAAGTTAATAAAGAAATTTAAAAAAAAATAAAATCTATGATTGTGATTTAGATTTAAAAAAAATAGTTCTAAATAAAACTTAAATTTAAAATTATAAATTGAATCAAATATAGATTGAATCAATTAATTGATTGAATTAAAATTAAATCAAATATAGATTGAATGACTATAATTCAAATATTTACTAAATCTAAATATAGTAACTTAATACAAAACTTAAATATATAATGTGGATATCAGGAGTTGTTTAAAAAAATTTTAACTAACCTTTAGATTGCAGCAATTTTTTTTGTAATTCTAGAAACATTCCTAGAAGCATTTTGTTTTTTTATTATTCCTGTTTTTGCAATTTTCATCAACTCAGAGTTTAACTTTGGTAAAAATTTAAGAGCTTCATCTTTCTTTTTGCCATCAATTAAAAGGTTCATTTTCTTAAGAGCGTTTCTAAACCTGCTCTTTCTAGCTTTATTTACCGCTGTTTGTTTAGAAATTCTTCTAATTCTCTTAATTGCTGATTTTGTGTTTGCCATCTGCGCAGGGGTATAGCTTGAGAATTTATAGTGGTCAACTAAATATTTAACTATTTTTGACAAGAAACACAAAAAAAAGTCGACCTATTTGATGTTATTTTTTTTTTTATAATACCTTTGCAATTCTTACGCTTACAATCAGCTCCCTCTTGCTGATAAACTTTAAACTCCTTTTGAAAGTTACCTTTATTACCTGAAATATCTTTAAAATCTCTAATACTTGAACCACCCTTATTAATTGCCTGTTCAAGTATTTTCTTGGAATTTAAAATAACATTTAAACATTCATTTCTATTAAGTCTTTTTGCCTTTTTAAATGGATTTATTTTACTGGCGAAAAGAATTTCACTTGCATAAATATTACCTATTCCAGAAACAAATCTCTGGTCAAGTAAAAAACTTTTTATATCCTTATTTTTATTTTTAAAATAATTAACTACATAATTTAAGTTAAATTTATCACTAAAGGGCTCAGGTCCCATTGATTTAAATCTTTTCTCTAAATCTTGATGATTTTTGATTATTTCGAAAAATCCAAAGCGTCTTGGATCATTATAAATTACTTTCAAGCTATCAAATATAAACTCTGCATGATTGTGTTTTTTAGGTAAAAAGGGTGAATGATAAAAACTAGTATTCGTAAATTTTAGAGGTTTTTTCTTATCAAGAATGTGAATTGTTCCTGACATTCCTAAATGAATTAAAAAATAGTCCTCATTTTGAAAATGAATGATTAAATATTTAGAAAATCTACTAACTTCAATTATTTTTTTATTTTTAAGAAAACTTTCAAAATCACTTGGTATTTTAAACCTTAAATTCCTGTTTCTAATTATTACTTTTTTTATGCTTTTTTTTTTGATCTTTTTATGAAGGGATTGTCTAACAATTTCTACTTCTGGTAATTCTGGCATTTGATACTATATTCAATATATATTTTTTTATGCAACAAAATCTTCAAAATAAAAAAGGACTTGTAGAAAATGTATTTAATCAGGTCTACAACAAATATGACTTGATGAATGACTTTATGTCTATGGGTGTACATAGATATTGGAAAAAAAGTTTGATCAATATGATGAATCCGAGAGACAGTAGAAAATTAATAGATGTTGCGTGTGGAACAGGAGATGTTGGAAAGTTATTTTTAGATAGCACAAATAAAGAGGCTGAAATTACTTGTGTAGACCCTAATAAAGGAATGGTCAGTCAAGGAAAACAAAAATTATCTAATTACAAAAATGTAAAATGGGTTATTTCTCCAGCAGAAAAATTACCAATAACAGACAATACTTTTGATTATTACACTATTAGCTTTGGGTTAAGAAATACTAAAAATTTAAATAAAGCACTTTCTGAAGCCTATAGAGTTTTAAAGCCTGGTGGACGCTATCTGTGTCTAGAATTTTCTAAGATTCAAAACTCAAATCTTGATTTTATATATAAAAATTATTCAAAACTCATTCCTATAATTGGCCAGTTTATAGTTGGGGAAAAAGAACCTTACGAATATTTAATCAAAAGTATTGAGCAATTTATTAATCAAGACGAATTAATAGAGTTAATGAAAAAAAATAATTTTCATAAATGTTCTTATAGAAATCTTTCTGGTGGTATTGTTTCAATTCATAGTGGTTGGAAAATTTAATGATTAAAAAACTTATTACTTTATTTAAATTAGGAAGAAAAATTGCAAAATCAGATATTTTAAAAATTGCATCAAAATTTAAAAAACCTCCTTTAGCTGTAACAATATTATTCCAAATTTTATCTATTTCATTTGAAAAAAGAGAACAAAATAATTTAATTGAAGATGATGGAGAAAGACTATCTAGGTCATTAGAATCTATGGGTACAACTTTCATCAAACTTGGGCAATTTCTTGCTACAAGACCTGATATAATTGGAGAAGAATTATCTTTAAAGCTAGAAAAACTTCAAGATCGATTACCCCCTTTTTCAATTCATGAAGCTAAAGAAATTATTAAAGAAGATCTTGGAGTTGATGCATTTAATTCAATAATTGATTTAAGTGAACCAGTTGCTGCTGCTTCGATTGCACAAGTTCATAAAGCAAAAATAAATGACAATGGAACTATTAAAGATGTAGCAATAAAAATTTTAAGACCAAATATAAAAAAAATATTCAATGAAGAAATAGATGCGATGATGTTATTTGCATTTATTATTGAGTCGTTTGTAAAAAAAACAAAAAGATTAAAACTTGTTGAAGTTGTTTTTTTACTTAAAGAAATAACTAATCTTGAAATGGATTTAAGATTCGAAGCTGCTGCAGCAAATGAATATGCAGAAAATACAAAAAATGATGCTGGATTTAAAGTTCCTGAGATTTATTGGAATTTTACTAGTGAAAATGTAATGACTTTGGATTGGATAGATGGAATTTCAATAAGAGAAGCGGAGGAGCTTAAGAAAAGAAATTTAGATACTAATAAAATAGCTGAAGATATTATCCAACATTTTTTAAGACATGCTGTAAGAGATGGTTTTTTTCATGCAGACATGCATCAAGGAAATATTTTTGTTGATAATAGTGGCCAGATTGTCCCTATAGATTTTGGGATTATGGGTAGATTAGATAAACTTAGTAAAAGGTTTTTAGCAGAAATTTTATTTGGATTTATTCAAAGAGATTATCGCAAAGTAGCTGAAGTTCACTTGGTTGCTGGATTAGTTCCTAAAGAAGTGCCAATCGATGATCTAGCTCAAGCTTTGAGATCTATTGGTGAGCCTATATTTGGTCAAGAAGTAAAAGATATTTCAGGAGGTAAATTACTCAAACAATTGTTTGATGTAACAGAAAAATTTAATATGCAAACTCAACCTCAATTATTAATGTTGCAAAAAACTATGGTTGTTGTTGAAGGTGTGGCAAGAAAATTAAATCCAAACACAAATATTTGGACAACCTCAAAGCCTGTGCTAGAAAATTGGCTTAAAGAAACAAAAGACCCAATTAATAATCTGAATGAAACTTTAAAAAATACATCTGAAGTTATTAAACGTTTACCAGAGTTTCCTGAGATTATGGATAAAGCAAATCAAGCATTAACGTTTTTAGCCAGTGGTCAAATTCCACAAAATTCAAATTCTTACACAGCACTGAATGATAAGAAATCAGAAATGATAGCATTTAGAAATCAATCTATTATTGGTTTATTACTTCTTGTAATTTTTGGCCTTATAGTATTTTAATTCTGCAGATGAAAAATTTGTTAAATAAAAAAATACTATTTATTATCTGTGGAGGAATATCTGCTTATAAAAGTCTTGAAACAATTAGGCTTTTTAAAAAGAATGGTGCAGATATAAAGACAATTCTTACAACAAGTGCAAAAGAGTTTGTAACTCCACTTTCAGTAACATCACTTTCTCAAGGTAAAGTTTATAGTGATTTATTTAGTGTAGAAAATGAGGCTGAAATGGATCATATTTCACTTTCAAGATGGGCAGATATAATTGTAATTGCACCTGCAACGGCAAATACAATTTCGAAACTGGCTCAAGGAACAACTGATGATTTAGCATCCACTGTTGTTTTGGCATCAGATAAAGACATTATTTTAGCACCAGCAATGAATGTAAGAATGTGGGAGCATCCAACTACTAAAACAAATATAAAAAAATTAAAAGGGTTTGGATATAAACTAATAGGTCCAGATGTTGGTGATATGGCATGTGGCGAATATGGAGAGGGTAAAATGTCAGACCCATCAGTAATTGCTGAAGAAGTTGATAAATATTTCTTAACTCAAAAAAATAATAAAAAATTTAAAGCATTAGTTACAGCAGGTCCAACTAATGAGTACATAGATCCAGTTCGTTTTATTACAAATAAATCAAGTGGCAAACAAGGATATGAATTAGCAAAATCATTATCCAAAAAAGGTTTTGATACAACATTAATATCAGGTCCAACTAATCTTGAAATAACTAAAGATATTAATCTTATAAAAGTTGAAACAGCAGATGAAATGTTAGTTGCTACTCAAGAAAATTTACCTGTTGATGTAGCAATTTTTTCTGCTGCGGTAGCTGATTTTAAGATTAACAAAAAGTATGAAAATAAAATTAAAAAACAAGAGAACTTAAACTTAAATTTAGAAAAGAATGTAGACATACTTCATTATGTGTCTAACCATAACTCTATGAGACCTGAACTTGTAATAGGATTTGCAGCAGAAACTAATCAGATCGATAAAAATGCAGAGGAAAAATTAAACAAGAAAAATTGTGACTGGATAATTTCTAATGATGTATCAAATCAAGATATAGGATTTAATTCTGATTATAATGAGGTAACAATTCATTATAAAAACAAAGACGTTAAAAAAGAAAAACTTTCATATAAAAAAAAATCTGGAATTTCTGATGAAATAGTTGATAGAATAATTGATCAATTAAATTAATGGCAAAAGTTCTTATCAAAAAGTTAGACCCTGCGGTTGAATTACCTGCTTACAAAACAGAAGGTGCATCTGGCATGGATTTAATGGCATTAGTAAAAGAACCCATCAATCTTAAACCAAACTCATCATGTTTAGTTCCAACAGGGCTTGCTGTTGCATTTTCAAGTGATTTCGAAATCCAAATAAGGCCAAGATCTGGTTTAGCTGCAAAAAACAGTATAAGTGTTTTAAATACACCTGGAACTATTGATAGTGATTACAGGGGAGAAATAAAAGTAATCCTTTTTAATCACGGTAAAAATGATTTCTTGATAAATAATAAGGATAGAATAGCACAAATGATTTTAACTCCTGTAATTAAAATGGATCTTGAGGAAACTGATGATCTACCAGAAACAATTAGAGGAGAAGGTGGTTTTGGCTCTACAGGAAAATGAGCAAAAATTTAAGCAAAAAAGAAATAGATAAATTTTCTAGACAAATAATTTTAAAAAATATAGGTCCATTAGGACAAAAAAAAATCCTAGAATCAAAGGTTTTAATAATTGGGATGGGTGGTCTAGGATGTCCAGCAGCTGATTTTTTAACCCGATCTGGCATTGGGAAACTGGGAATTGTTGATCATGACACCGTTAGCCTATCAAATATTCAT
>CACFEM010000030.1 GCA_902565325.1 uncultured Pelagibacteraceae bacterium | reverse complement strand
AATAAAAGAAGGTGAGTCTTTTGGTTTAGTAGGAGAAAGTGGAAGTGGAAAATCCACAATTGCTAAAATGATCGTAAATTTATTTAAACCTACTTCTGGAGATATCTTTTTTGACAAAGTTTGTATTACAAAAATAAAACAAAGATCTGAATTAATGAAATTTAGAAAACAAATTCAAATGATATTTCAAGATCCTTATTCTTCACTAAATGGAAGATTAAAAGTAAAAGATATAATTGCAGAACCAATCACACTTCACAATCCATCTATATCTTCTCTAGATTTAAATAATTATATTTATGATTTACTGGAGTCTGTAGAATTAACTCAAAAATCTGCAGATCGATATCCACATGAATTTTCAGGAGGACAGAGACAGAGAATATCAATTGCAAGAGCGCTTGCTACACAACCAAGACTTTTGGTTTGCGACGAACCTACCTCTGCTTTAGATGTAAGTATCCAAGCTCAAATATTAAATTTACTTAAAGATCTACAAGAACAATTAAATTTAACAATTTTGTTTATTAGTCATGACCTACCAGTTGTTAGACAAATGTGTGATAGAATTGGAGTCTTAAAAGATGGCAAATTGTGTGAGGTTTCAAACACTGAGGATATATTTTTAAATCCGACGCATGAATATACAAAGGAACTTTTACGCTTAATGCCTAAAATCGAGTCTATTTATAATTAATTTTTCATAAGCCTAAATTGGTCTATTAAAAGTGATTATTTAACTAATTATTTTGCAATCTCTCTCATAGATTGTATTATAGATTTTCTAAAAATTTTAGTTATGAGCAATAAAGATAGAGTCTTTATATTTGATACTACTATGCGTGATGGTGAGCAATCGCCAGGTGCGTCTATGAGTTTAGAAGAAAAAATTCAAATCGCTAGAGTGTTTGATGATTTAGGTATAGATATAATTGAAGCAGGTTTTCCTATAGCTTCACCAGGGGATTTTGAAGCTGTTTCAGAAGTAAGTAAAATTTTAAAAAACTCTATCCCTGCAGGACTTTCAAGACACTCAGTAAAAGATATTGATAGAGCTTATGAAGCTCTAAAACATGCACCAAGATTTAGAATACATACATTTATTTCCACAAGCCCTTTACACATGAAGCATAAATTAAATATGTCTCCAGAAGATGTTTATGAATCAATCGGAAAACATGTTGCTTACGCAAGAAAGTTTACTGATGACGTTGAGTGGTCATGCGAAGATGGAACAAGAACCGATATGGATTACATGTGTAAGACTGTAGAGCTTGCAATTAAAAATGGAGCTACAACAATTAATATTCCTGATACAGTTGGTTACACAATACCATCTGAATTTACTACAATTATAGAAACTTTATTAAATAAAGTTCCAAATATTGATAAAGCAATTTTATCAACTCATTGTCATAATGATTTAGGTTTAGCGGTAGCTAACTCATTAGCTGGAGTTCAAGCTGGAGCAAGACAAATTGAATGTACAATAAATGGATTAGGAGAAAGAGCGGGAAATGCTGCTCTTGAGGAAGTTGTTATGGCAATTAAAACTAGACCTGATTTAATGCCATATGAAACTGGAATCAACACGACACTTTTAAGCAAAGCTTCAAAAATTGTTTCAAACGCAACAGGATTTCCTGTTCAATATAATAAAGCTATTGTAGGAAAAAATGCTTTTGCTCATGAAGCAGGAATTCATCAGGATGGAATGTTAAAAAATAGACAAACTTACGAAATAATGACACCTGAAAGTGTAGGGGTTAAGCAAACATCATTAGTGATGGGAAAACATTCTGGACGTCATGCATTTAAAGATAAGTTAAACAGCTTAGGCTATCCAGATTTAACTGACGATGTAGTAGGAAATGCATTTGCAAAATTCAAAGTCTTGGCAGATAAGAAAAAACATGTATACGATGAAGATATTATTGCCTTAGTAGATGATAGTTTAATTGTAGACAATAAAGTGAATGCAATTACTCTAAAATCTTTAAAAGTTTTTGCTGGAACAGGAGAACCACAAAAAGCAGAAATGACTTTGGATGTTTACGGTGATGTTAAAAATGCAACAGAAACTGGAGATGGTCCAGTGGATGCAATATTCAAGTGTATTAAAACTTTATATCCTCACGATGTTAACTTACAGCTTTATCAAGTTCATGCAGTTACAGAAGGAACAGACGCACAAGCAACAGTAAGTGTTAAAATTGAGGAGAAAGGCAAAACAACCGTGGGTCAAGCAGCTGATACAGATACTTTGGTTGCATCAGCAAATGCTTACATAAATGCATTAAATAAAATGATAATCAAACGAGATAAAACAGCTCCTATGGAGCAAGAAAGCCAGAAAGTTAGAGGGATATAATGGGGTTATTTAGTAGTGTTAAAAAAATATGGAGCCAAGATATGGCAATTGATCTTGGAACAGCAAATACACTTGTAGTTTTAAAGGGTCAAGGTGTAGTTCTTAATGAACCTTCAGTTGTTGCGATAGTTGATCAAGGTGGAAAGAAAAATGTATTAGCTGTTGGAGATGAAGCGAAAACAATGCTTGGAAGAACTCCTGGCAACATAAGTGCAATTAGACCTTTAAGAGATGGTGTTATCGCAGATTTTATAGTCACTGAAGAAATGATTAAACATTTTATTAAAAAAGTTCATAAAGGAAGTACATTTGCTAACCCTAGAATTTTAATTTGTGTACCAACTGGTTCAACACCAGTTGAAAGAAAAGCAATTCAAGATAGTGCTCTAGCAGCAGGTGCAAGAAGAGTTCAATTAATTGAGGAACCGATTGCAGCAGCTATTGGAGCAAATTTACCAATTTCTGAAGCAACCGGCTCGATGATCGTAGATATTGGCGGGGGTACAAGTGAAATCGCAGTAATGTCTTTAGGTGGATTAGTTTACTCTAAATCTTTAAGAGTTGCAGGTGACTCAATGGATACTGCGATAGTAGATTATATGAGAAAAGAATATAATTTATTAATTGGTGATACTACTGCTGAAAAAATAAAAAAAGAAATGGGAACAGCTGTTCCAACTGGGACAAATACTTACCCAGTTAAAGGAAGAGATTTAAGATCAGGTACACCAAAGGAAGTTAATATTACAGAGGAAGATACCGCAGAAGCTCTAAACGATATTATGAAACAAATGGTTGGTGCAATTAAAGATGCCTTAGAAAATACTCCTCCTGAATTGTCAGCTGATTTAGTTGATATGGGTTTAACTTTAACAGGTGGTGGTGCTTTGTTAAAAAATATCGATAAAAGGTTTTCTAAAGAAACAGGTTTACCAGTTCATATAGCAGATGATCCATTATCTTGTGTAGCTGTTGGTACAGGTAAAGCTTTGGATCAAGAAGAAACTTTTTCTACTATGTTATCTGAATATTAAGAAAAATGGCTACCGGCAGAGATGATTTTGTAATTGCCATTAGGTCAGCTTTTCTAAAAAAAAAAGATAAACAAAAATTTTCATTACTAACTTTAATTGTTTTATCAACTTTTGTAATTGTTCTAAGTAATTTTAATTTTAAAGCAATTCAATTTGTTAAATTAGGAATTAATGAAGTAATTTATAGATCATCTCATATTGCATCAATCCCAGAAAATAAATTAAAAGAAATATCTTCAAAATTTAAATCACATATGGCCTTATATGAAAGTCATCAGAAAGATTTAATTAAAATAGAAAAATCTGATCAACTTAAATTACAAAATGAGTTTTTAACTGCAGAAAATAAAAAGCTTAGAGAGTTACTTGATGAAAGTATAAATTCACAAGAAATTTTTGCCAGAGTTTTAATTGATAAAGACAGCCCATATTTAAAATCAGTAGTATTAAATAAAGGCACAAAAGATAAAGTAAAAATTGGAATGGCAGTTATTGATGATGTTTACTTAGTTGGCCAGATAATTGAAGTAAATTATACTAATTCAAGGGCATTACTATTGTCTGACCTTAATAGTAAAATACCATCTGTTCTAGAGCCAGATGACATACAAGCTGTAATTTCTGGTACAGGAAGTGAATTTGGAAAAATCGAACATACTCAAGAAGAATTTAGAGAAGATTTTAAAAATAAAGAAATTTTTGCTTACACCTCAGGTCTTGGTGGCTTATTCAAACCTGGTATACCAATTGGAAAAATCAATAACATATTAGAAGGAAAAATTAATTTTTTTTCTGATTTTACACAACTCAATTATGTAAAAATAGTTTCTTATAAAATAGGTGGAGAAGAATAATGTCATCACTTAATAAAAGTCCTTTTTTAAAAATATTCTTATCCTACGTGCCATTTATAATGTTATTTTTTTCTGTATTTAACGAATTTGATTTTAATTACTTAAAACTTGATTATTTTTCTTTTAATTTTGTTCATCTATTAATTTTCTTTTGGACTTTAAGAAATCCTGATCAATTAGGTTATCTAGCAATTTTCTTTGCAGGAATAATTAATGATGTTGTAATAGGTATACCAATAGGAATTAGTAGTTTTTGTTACCTAATTCTTTGCTCAGTAACAGCTTACATAAGAAATATTACTTTAACCCCAAACTTTATGAAAGACTGGATTTCATTATTATTCACAATTTTATTAATAAATTCAATTCAAGTAATTATTTTGGATTTAGTCTTTTTAATTAAAGTTGATTACACAAATTATTTGATTAACTCTGGTTTTACTTTTTTATTTTATCCAATATTTTTTTTATTTTTTAATTTTTTAAACGAAAGAATTTCATATCAAACAAATGATTAAATCTAATTCAGGAATAAGAAAAACAGATGTAATTAATAGAAGGATGTTCATAATTGGAGCAGCAAAAATAGTAGTTTTTGTTGGTATCGTTGCTCGTTTGTTTTCTCTTCAAATAAACGAAAATAAAAAATATCTTACTCTTTCAGACAAGAATAGAATTAGAGAATGGAAACTCCCACCTACAAGGGGAAATATTGTTGATTATTTTGGAAATGTAATTGCAGGAAATTTAAAAGTTTATCAATTGCATATAATTCCAGAGCAAGTTGAGAATTTTAATTATTTACTAGTTAGATTGAAAAATCTTTTAAATCTAAGTGAAAAAAGAATTGCAAAAATAAATAAATTAAAAGTAGAGCTAAAACCGTGGGATAGTATTATTGTTTCTGAAAATTTAAGCTGGAGTCAATTTGTAAAAATTAATAATTATTTATACGATCTTGTTGGTGTTAAACCAGTAATGACAATCTCCAGAAACTATCCATTTAATGATGTATACACACATGTTCTTGGATATGTGAGTCAACCAAATGAAAAAGAAATTTTGGAAAATGAAATTATCCAAGAAAGATTTGTACCAGGAATGAAAATTGGAAAACTGGGCTTAGAGAAAAGGCTTGAAAATCATTTAATTGGTACAAATGCTATTCAAAGATATGAAGTAAATGCTTATGGTAAAAGAATTAATCAACTCGAGCATCAAAAAGGTGAGCAAGGATCAAAAATACGTTTAACTGTAGACACTGAAATACAAAAAGCTTGTGGGAAATTGTTAAATGAAAAAGCAGGATCTATAAGTGTAATGGATATCTATACTGGAGATATAATAGCAATGTATTCGTCTCCATCTTATAATCCAAATTTATTTTTATTTGGAATAAGTCAAGATGAGTGGCAATTAATTAGAAACAATCCACTAAAACCACTAATAAACAAAACTCTTTCGGGTCTATACTCACCAGGTTCAACAATAAAACCTATCGTTGCGCTTTCAGCTCTAGAAAACAAAGTAATAGATACAAAGTTTAAAGTTAAATGCACAGGAAAAATGGAGTTATATGGTCAAACATTTCACTGTTGGAAGGAAAAGGGACATGGCTGGGTTAGTTTGAAAAATGCAATGAAACAATCTTGTGATACATATTTTTATGAGGTTGCCAGGTTATTAGGTGTTGATAGATTAAACATTACAGCTGAAAAGTTTGGCTTAGGTAAAAAAGTTCTCGGTGATTATTTTGATAATGAAAAAAAAGGATTATTTCCAAATACAAAATGGAAAAAAAATAATCTTGGTAAAGGCTGGGTATTAGGAGAGACCTTAATAACAGGTATTGGACAAGGCTATATACAATCAACTCCTCTACAACTTTGTATGATGACTGCACAAATTGCAAATGGAGGCTTTGCTGTAAAACCAAAAATAATTGTCGATAGTAATCCAATTTCTTACGAAGATGCAAAACAATCAATGGAAAGCGGGTTATTATTTGATACCGACTCTGAGGAATTGTTAGACAAAAAGTTATTTAAAAACCAAAGAAATATTAAGATTATTCAAGAAGCAATGTTTGCTTCGACCAATGAAAGATTTGGAACTTCTTATAAATCAAGAATTGATGACCCTAAATATCAATTTGCAGGAAAAACTGGAACAGCCCAGGTTAAGAGAATTAGTAAAAGAGAGAGGGAATTAGATTTAGAATTAGAGCAAATACCATACAAAGATAGAGATCACGCTTTGTATGTCGCTTATGGCCCATATGTTAACCCAAGATATGCGCTTAGTATAATTGTTGAGCATGGTGGCTCAGGAAGTAAGGCGGCAGCACCAATCGCAAAAGAATTATTTAAATTAATCATCGACAGACACGATTTAAGAAATAAACAATCAAATTTTGAGAGGATTACCGTTTAAATGTTTCAGCACGATAGATTGAGTAATGAGATTACATTATTTCAAAAAATAAAAAACTTAGATTATATACTGTTGATTTCTGTCATCCTTCTTTCTGTATTAAGTATTTTTGTTATGTATTCTACAGATGGTGGTGAAGTACTTTTTCATACAAAAAATCATTTTGTAAAACTTGCAGTTTTTTTCCCTTTAATGATTTTTGTGGCTTTCTTTAACATAAAATTTTGGCATAACTTTTCTTATATAATCTACTTTATAATAATACTTTTATTAATTTATGTTTCATTTTTTGGAATAAAGTCCTCTGGTTCACAAAGATGGATGGATCTCTATTTATTTGTTCTGCAACCTTCGGAACTTATGAAAATAGCAATCATAATGTGTCTTGCAAAATACTTTCATAGAATAAAAATAGAAAATGTTAATTCATTTACTAGTATAACTATTGTTTTATCGATTATAATAATTCCAATAATTTTTGTAATTTCTCAACCTGATCTTGGTACATCTATATTAATTGCTTTGAGTGGATTAATTATATTGTGGTTAGGAGGTATGAAAATCAAATATTTTATATACTCATTTATTACTTTCTTAATTTCGCTTCCATTTATAATCTCATTTCTTAAACCATATCAAAAATTAAGAATATTAACTTTTTTAGATCCAGATAGAGATCCTTTGGGTGCTGGATATCAAATTATACAGTCAAAAATAGCTATTGGCTCAGGAGGCCTTAACGGAAAAGGTTTTTTAAAAGGAACTCAGAGCTACTTAGATTTTTTACCTGAAAAACATACAGATTTTATATTCACTTTATTTTCAGAAGAGTTTGGTTTTATAGGCTCAGTTGGTCTTTTGATATTATACTCAATAATAATTTTTAGAATTGTAAGAATAGGTGCAATTTCGAGAAGCAATTTTGCTAGACTTTTTTGTTTTGGTTATGCTTTTGCAATTTTTATTTATATTGTAGTAAATTTATCTATGGTTTTGGGTCTGCTACCTATAGTTGGTTCTCCATTGCCAATCATGTCGTATGGAGGTTCTTCAATGTTAGCCACTATGATTGGATTTGGTATAGTATTGAGTGCAAAAATTAATCATAAACAAATGATTGCATAATTTGTCACTCTCTTAATTTAATTTTTAATTGTATAACAAACTTATGAATAAAAATACTGCGGTAGGAATAGTTGGAGCAGGAATTCAAGGTGTGTCTAATGCTTTGTTTCTTCAAAAAAAAGGTTTCGATGTAACTATCTTTGATAGAGATAACCCAGGTAGTCAAGCCGCCTCTTATGGTAATGCAGGTCACTTTTCACCATACGCATCTCTTTCTTTAAACAGAACTGATGTTCTAGCAGATGTCCCAGCTATGTTACTCAGTTCTTCAGGTCCACTTGCTTTAAAATGGAATTATGTTCCCAAAATGATTCCTTGGTTTATAAAATTTATAATGAATACAACTAAAACTAAGATGATGCATACTGCTAAAAATATGCATCAAATTTTAGATCTAGCTTTACCTGCATATGATGAATTATTTGAGGAGGTAGACTTGGAAGGTTTGGTTGAAAACAAAGGAATTCTTTATATATGGAACGATAAAGATTTAAAAAGTAGAGAATTAGAAATTAAAGTTAGAGATGAATTAGGAGTTGAACAACAATTAGTTACCAAAGCTGAAATACACGATCTTGAACCACATATTAAACCATTTTACCATGCTGGCGTTTATTATCCTTATGCAAGACATGCAAGAAATCCGAAAAGAATTCTTTTAAAACTATTTGATTTATTTTTAAAAAAGGGTGGAAAATTTAATAAAGTAAATATTAAAGATATTAGTTTTGATGAAGAAAAACCAGTTTTTAAAACTGAAACTCAAAGTTATGTTTTTGATAAAGCAGTAATAGCGTGTGGTGCTTTTTCAAAAAAATTAACAGATAATCTTGGTGAAAAAATACCTTTAGATACAGAGCGTGGATATCATGTTCATTTTAAAAATTGTGACCATTTATTAAGCAGACCTGTAATATTTTCCAACCGTGGGTTTGGAATTACACCGATGGAACAAGGTTTAAGAGTTGTTGGAACTGTAGAATTTGGTGGATTAGATAATCCATTATCTAAATCAAGAGTTAAAAATTTGATAAATAATGCAAAATATATGCTTGGTGATTTACCTGAGCATGAGGATGAATGGTTAGGATTTAGACCCACTTTACCAGATTTTTTACCTGTTATGGGGCCATCAAAAAATTACAAAAATATTTATTATTGTTTTGGGCATCATCATTTAGGATGGACTTTAGGTCCGATTTCTGGAAAGATTGTTTCGGGGATGATAGCGAACGAAAATACAAATTTAGATTTAAAACCTTATAGTTCGCTTAGATTTAGTTAAGTGACTAAAGATAACAATTTTTTAGCTTATTTATATCTATTTTTAACAGTAACTTTTTGGGCAGGAAATTTTGTTGTAGGTAAACTTGCAAGTTTTTATGAAGTTCCTCCTTTTTCATTAAATTTTTATCGATGGCTTTTTGCTTGGTTAATTTTAGCACCTTTTACAATTCCTGAAATATTAGAGAAAAGAAATTATATAATTAAAAACTATAAACTTTTTATTGTTTTGGGAGTTACTAGTATAACGGTATTTAATTCAATTGTTTATTATTCATTAAATTTTACTCAGGTGATTAGTGGAGTTTTAATGATTTCAACGATACCTGTGATGATCATGTTGTTTTCTTCAATTTTAAAAATTGAAAAGACAAATATTTTTCAAATTATAGGGGTAGTATTTTCTTTTGCAGGTGTGATCATGATTATAACAAAAGCAAATATAGAGATATTAAAAAATTTAGATTTTAATAAAGGGGACATAACCATGGTTATAGCAATGTTTTCATGGGCATTATATTCAACTTTATTAAAGGGAAAACAATATGAGTTATCTCAAATATCATTACTTCAAGTAGTAATTACTTTTGGTTTAGTATTTTTAATACCAGTTTATTTTATTGAATATCAAATTGGCTTTAGAATTAATTTAGAACTACCTTTTATTTTAATTTTATCCTACGTAGTTTTGTTTCCAGGTTTGGCATCTTTTCTTTTATGGATAAAAGGAATATCCATGATTGGCGCTAATCGCTCTGGTGTTTTTTTACACTTAATGCCAATATTAAGCGCAATTATGGCAATGATTTTTTTTAGTGAAAAATTTATGTTTTTTTCATTTTATCAAATTCTTTTATGGTAATACAGTCTTTGTATCTTTCACCTCCTTGAACATGAATTGAGAGCACATCAGAATTTGTAATTAAGTCATCTTTACTACAAGGGAGCACATCTAATTCTTTGCACTTATCTAAGCTTAAGTTTTCACTCCAGGCCATTACTTGCATTCCAAATGCTTTTCCAATTTTTGCAACTTCTGTACCTACTCTACCTAGACCAATTAAACCTAAGATTTTTCCTTTCAATTCTACTCCAATTGTAGTTTGCCAATACCCTTGATACATATTGTCAAACTCTTCTTTAAAATTTCTAGCTAAACCAAGAATTAGTGCCCATGTTAATTCAGGTGTTG
>CACFEM010000029.1 GCA_902565325.1 uncultured Pelagibacteraceae bacterium | reverse complement strand
AATCTTGGGTTTTGCCTGATGAGTATTATGGAAATAGGTATTCATGTATGGTTCATGGAATTGGGTTGTGTGATGAGTGGCCTCAAATAAGATATCCAACTGATGGTGGAGAAGAAGGTGGAACTTTTGAGAAGAACATGACAATTACACTTGAGAGTTATATTGGTAAAGTTGGTGGTAAAGAAGGTGTAAAACTTGAACAACAGTATCTTGTAGGTGAAAATGGACTTGAATTAATGTCCTATCATCCGTTAGAAGATATTTAATGAAAATTATTTTAGTAATGGGTTTGCCTGGAGCTGGTAAAACAACTCTAGCAGATGAAATGGCACCACTTTTAAATGCAAAAAGATTAAATGCAGACGAGGTAAGAAAAGCCGCAAACGATTGGGATTTTTCTGAAGAAGGAAGGGTAAGACAGGCAAAAAGAATGGCTGAAGCAGCTTTAAAATTAAAAGCAGAAGGTCATTATGTAATTGCAGATTTTATTGCACCAACTCCCGAAGCAAGAAGTTTGTTTCCAGCAGATTTTAGAGTGTGGGTCGATACGATTAAAGAAGGAAGATTTGAAGACACTAACCAAATGTTTGTTAATCCTAAGAATTTTGATTTTCATGTAACAACTCAGGATGCAAAAAATTGGGCACCAAAAATAATAGAGGAGATAAAAAAATGACACACCAATGGGATAACAAAAAACCAACAGCACAAATGCTAGGAAGATGGCAACCTTTTCATGATGGACATTATACTTTGTTTAAAGAAATTATTAAAAAAACTGGACAAGTTTGTATTCAAATTAGAGATGTACAAGGTGTTGATGATAATCCTTTTGATTTTGAAACAGTTAAAAAAAACATTGAAGAAAGATTAAATCCTGAATTTGAAGGACAATTTAAAATTATGTTAGTGCCTAATATTACAAATATTTGTTATGGTAGGGGAGTTGGATATAAGATTGAGGAAATAGTTTTAGATGAAGAAACTCAAAAAATATCAGCTACTAAGATAAGAGCAAAAATGAGAGAAGAAGGAAAGTTAAAATAAAATTAAATGAACGATAGACTTAAGACTATTGTAGATTTAGAAAAATATCCAATACACGATTTAAATTCACCAATAATTAAAAATCTAGTTAAAAAATGTAAAGAAGAACTGGATCAATATAGCTGTTCAACAATTCCAAATTTTATTTTATCTAAATCACTTAAGATAATGAATTCTGAGTTAGAAAAACAATTAGATGAAGTTTATATGTCTAAAGAGAGTATAAATGCTTATTTGTATGCAAAGGATGATCCCTCATTACCAAAAGATCATCCAAAAAGAACTTTTATGAATAGATACAATGGATATTTAAATTCAGATTGTTTTCCAAAAGATTCCGAAATGAAATATTTATACGAAACAGAAGAACTTTTAAAATTTGTATCTGCTTGTTTAGGTATTTCTCCTATTTACAGATGGGCAGATCCCTTAGCATGTCATGCTTATAATGTTATGAAACCAGATGGAGTACTCCCATGGCATTTTGATAGTTGTGAATTTACGCTTAGTTTGATGATCCAAAAACCTGAAATTGGTGGTGTATTTGAGTACTGTCCAAATATTAGAGAACCAGGGAATGAAAATTTCGAAGAAGTTCAAAAAGTTATAGCAGGAGATAGAACCAGAGTGAGACAATTGAAATTAGAGCCAGGAGATTTACAAATATTTAAAGGTAGATTTACTCTGCATAGGGTAACAAAAGTTGAAGGCCAAAAATCAAGATATATGTGTATTCCAGCTTATGTTTTAGATCCATGGAGAGTAAACACCCCAGAACATTCCAAAGCTATTTATGGCAAAGTTTTACCAATTCATATAGAAAGAAATCAGGCTAGATCCGATGGATTAACTGATTAAATGACTAGTAACATTAAAATTAAAAAAATTAACAACGAAGTTTCATCAATTATTATTGATGAACCAAAAACTTATAATTCTTTATCATTTAAAAATCTTTCAGATTTATTAAAGGCATTAAAAAAATTAGATGCTGATAAAAAAGTTAAAGTAATAATATTAGAGGGTGCTGGTAAAGGATTTAGCGCAGGACATAATTTAAAAGAAGTGAGAGGTTTAAAAAAGAAAGATAAATATTTAAAATTATTTAATCTTTGTTCAAAAGTAATGCTTCAGATTGTTGAAGGTAAGAAACCTGTAATTGCTAAAGTTCATGGAGCTGCATTTGCAGCTGGCTGTCAATTGGTTGCAAGTTGTGATTTAGCTTATAGTACTAAGGACGCATTGTTTGCTACTCCTGGTGTAAATATTGGTTTATTTTGTAGTACACCTATGGTTGCTGTCAGTAGAAAGATAAATCGAAAACCAATGATGAAAATGTTACTAACAGGAGAACCTATCAATGCAAATTATGCAAAAGAAATAGGGTTGATAAATGATAATTTTTCAAAAGCTAAATTAAACAACGAAGTGTTAAAAGTAGCAAATAAAATTGCTTCTAAATCTAATTTAACAATAAAAATTGGAAAGCAAGCTTTTTACAAACAATTAGAAATGCCATTAAGTAAAGCTTACGCTTACACAAGTAAAATGATGACCCTTAATATGATGGCAATGGATGCAAAAGAAGGAATTTCTGCGTTCCTCGAAAAAAGAAAACCAAAATGGAAAAATAAATAATGATAAAGAATGTTTTAATAGTTCTTTTTATTATTGTTGGAATGTTTGTAATTTATAATTTTAAAGATCATAATCAAAAAAGAGCAATAGATGCATGTATTGCTGGTAGCCAAAAACTAGAAAAACCAATGACACTTCCTGAGGCTAAAATATTTTGTGAAGAACAAATCAAAAATAATAAATGAGTGATATCAAAGAAGTTCTTTCTAAATATAAATCAATTGCAATGGTAGGAGTTAGTAATGATCCAACAAAAGCATCAACTATAGTTATGAAATATATGCAAAATTATGGATTTAAAGTTTATCCTGTTAACCCTAGAGCTGTGGGTCAAAAAATTTTAGGAGAAGAAGTTTTTGCTAAAATATCTGATATTAATGATCAGGTTGATATTGTAGATGTTTTTAGACCATCAAAAGAAGTTTATGCTATTGCAGAAGATACAATTAAAATTGGTGCTAAAGTTTTATGGTTACAGCTCGGTATTCGAGACGAAAAGGCAAAAGAATTGATGGAAAAAAATGATATAAAGTATATTGAAAACAAATGTACTAAAATGGAATATCAAAAATATTTTTTAAAAGTTAGACAAGCTTTTCCAGTTTTAAGTGACTAATGAGCAAAATAATTAAATTTTTAGACAGCACATTTTTAGATTTGGGTCGTCAATTTAAATGGACTTATCTACCTCCATTAATGGTTTATATGGCTGCAGGTATTTCTGGTTTAACAGGTATTGTTGGCACATTTTTTGTTAAAGATTATTTAAATTTATCAGCAGCATTTTTAGCAGGCCTAGGTTTTTGGGCTGGAATTCCTTGGGCATTAAAAATGCCATTAGGACATTTAGTAGATCTAATCTGGGAGAGAAAAAATTACATGGTATATTTTGGAGCTTCATTGATAGCTCTTAGTTTACTGATTATGTATGGATTAATTATTCATACAGAGGATATGTCTGAAGTTTTTTCTGTAGAGACATGGTTTGTAATAAGTGTGATTTTAGCTCCAGTTGGATACGTGGTTCAGGATGTTGTAGCTGACGCTATGACAGTTGAAGCAGTTCCTTTAGTTGATGAGATAGGAAATGATTATTCAAAAGATCAAATAAAAATTATGCATACAACAATGCAAACTCTTGGAAGATTTGCGATTATTGGCGGTACAGTACTTGTTGCATTAGTAAACGTAATTTTATTTAGAGACGTGGAAAGCTTAGAGCAAGCTGATAAGATAAATTTATACGGTGCTATTTATATCTATGCACTTGTAATACCTTTAGTTTCTATACTAGGTGTAATTTTAGCTAATTATTTAAGACATAAAAAAATACAAACTTTAAAATCTAAAGGTCTAGAATTTAAAGAAGAAAGAGGTAACGAGAAAACAAAAATTAATTGGTGGATATTAGGAGGAAGTTTAGTTTTTGTAATTTTTACATTATCTATTGGGTCTTTTAACGTACCTTTCGCCCAAGAAATTGTATTTATAGGTTCTGTAATAATTATTTTATTTTTAATGTTTAAGCTTATTAAGGAATTACCTCAAGAATTAAGATTAACTATTGTAGGTACAGCAGTTATTATATTTATATTTAGAGCTATGCCTGGACCTGGACCTGGATTGACATGGTTTGAAATTGATGAGCTTGGATTTAATGAGCAGTTTTTTTCTGTCCTATCATTACTTGCATCAATTTTAACATTAGCTGGTATTGTTTTATTAAGACCTTTTATGGCAAATAATTCAATTGCTAAAATAATTGTTGTTTTAAGTATTGCAGGAGCAATTTTGTTTTTACCAAGTGTTGGAATGTATTATGGTTTTCATAATTGGACAGCTTCTTTAACAGGTGGAATAGTAGATGCTAAGTTCATTGCATTAATAAACACAGCTCTCGAATCTCCTTTGGGACAGGTTTCAATGATTCCTCTTTTAGCATGGATAGCAAAAAATGCTCCAGCACATTTAAAAGCAACTTTTTTCGCAGTTTTTGCATCGTTTACAAATCTTGCGTTATCAGCAAGTGCACTAGGAACCAAGTATTTAAATGAAATCTTTACTGTTACAAGAGAAGTAAAAGACAAAGTTTCAGGTGAAATTCAAACAACAGCAGATTATTCTGAACTTGGTATTTTATTAATTGTTGTGACACTTTTGACATTAATTCTTCCAATATTATTTGTAATTATTATCAATAATAGTAAATACAAAACATCTGAGTAATTATTTTTAAAATGAAAATTATTTTTAAAGTATTAATTTTGTTATTGATAACTTCAACTTTTTCAAACGCTGAACTATTAAATCCAAATAGCAATATTAAACCGAAAGAAGTTATAAAGATTCAACTTAATGGGCTTAAACAAAATGACTCTAAATTTAAAGATAGTGGAATTGAACAAACATGGAAATTTGCTCACCCAAATAACAAGAGAGTTACAGGACCATTAAGCAATTTTAAGATGATGTTAAAAAGTGACTCTTATGGGATGATGATTAATCACTTAAGTCATACAATTACTGAGCTTGGAAGTAGTGACAAATGGGCTCAATTTGAAGTAATCATACTTGATAAAAACAAGATTTATCACAAGTTTAATTGGCAAGTTGAAAAGTATACTTTGGATGGATATTTAAAAGATTGTTGGTTAACTACAATGGTATCTAGCCCGATCCCTCTAGGAAGCTCAATTTGATTTTAAACATACATTTTTGTTTCGTAACAATTAAAAATTTAGTAGGAATCCTTGAATGAAAACAAAAACTAAAGTTGTAGTAGTTGGTGGAGGAGTTGTAGGTGTTAGCGCTCTTTATCATTTAGCAAAAAAAGGTTGGTCCGACGTTGTTCTTGTTGAGAGAAAAGAGTTAACATCAGGATCAACTTGGCACGCTGCTGGTTTATTGCCTTTGTTTAATATGAGTTATTCTGTAGGACAACTACATAAATATGCAGTAAACCTTTATAAAACATTAGAGGAAGAAACTGGAAAAAATGTTGGTTTTAGTGTTGTTTCAAATATTCGTTTAGCAAGTACAAAAGATAGAATGGATGAGTATCATCAATATGCAGGTGTTGCTCGAACTATTGGAGTAGATGTAAAATTTTTGAAACCAGAGCAAGTAAAAGAAATCTGGCCATTATGTCATACAGATGACTTAGTAGGCGCAATACAACACCCAGAGGATGGATATATTCAACCTGCAGATCTAACACAAGCTTTAGCAACAGGCGCAAGAAATAGAGGAGCTGAAATTTATGTCCAACTACAAAGGCTCTTGATATGTCAGCACAGTATCCATAGGGACCAACCATATCTGTATCAAAAGCAACAATTTCTCCTTGTTGCATAACTTTATTACTACTCTCTTGCATCCATGGATTTGTTCTTTCACCAGACGATAAAATCCTACACTCAATCCACTCACCTCCATTTTCAATATTCGTTTTATGTAAAATTGACCACAATTCATCTTCAGTCATTCCTGGCTTAAGATCTGATCTCATTTTTGATACACCTTTTTCTGCAACTTCTATTGCTGCTTTCATACAAGTCAATTCATCAGGTGATTTTATTACTCTTGCTTGTTCTAAAATCAATTTTGCATCTACAACTTCAATTCCTTCTTTATTTAAAGCTGTAACCGCAGGACCATTTAAAACATCGATTGCAATTTTTTTAGTTTTAAAATAATTTTTTGATAAATCTTTAACTTCATTTATCCATTTTAATAATTGATTGTCTGCTTGATCTCCATTGCTAAAATAATCCCATGTAATTGCTGGTCTTATTTCATCAATTAGATTTAAATGCTTCGATAATATTTCACAATTAAAATACTCATAAAGAATAGTTGGTCCATTGACCGGTACAAAACAATATCTTGTTAAATTATGCATATTATAGACACTCATGTTCACAGTATCTAAAGCATAACGAACATTCACTGGATCAAATAGAATACAAGCTTCTAAATTGTTTTTTATTAATTCTTTTCTAACCCTGTCTAAACGATATGATCTTAATTTATCAAAATCAATCTCGTCTTCTCTTAATCTTTTTTTAGTAATAAAATTTTGTCTTGGTTTTATCTCGGGAGCTATTTTTCTACTAAATCTCATAATACCCTATATAATCCTAACCATGCGTTGACATCTTTGCTTGCAATATAGTCGGATTTAAAAAATTCTACTTCTTCCCACTTCTTGCTATCTTTTAGTATATCAATTTTTTTATCAAAACCATACTCTTCATGAATTCCTTCATTAATTGTGAAGCAAATTAAACCACCTAGTTTTGTTATTCTTATAAATTCATCTAATGCATTTGGTTTTACATGCCCAAAAGTAAATGTTCCTACACACATAACTCCACCATAAAAGTTGTCCTCAACCTCTATTGGTTTATTTAAATCAACCTTTACTAATTTTTGATAAAGGTCTTTTGGTACAGTATCTAATAAAGTTTGAGATAAATCGGCTCCATGAAAATTTTCGAACCCATATTTTTTTAATTCAACTCCAACTAGACCTGTTCCACAGCCTGCATCAAAGATTAGTGTGTCTTTATTATCTTCGTGCTTATTGAAAGTTGCTACGGTTTCCTTTGGGCCTGTATAGTTCCAATCAACCATATCTTTATTATACTTATCTTTTTCTCCCCACTCATCGTAGTACCTCATAACTTCATCAGTAGTTTTAAGTTTATAAATTGGAATTTTGTTTCCTACATCTTTTTGTGCCATTAGCTTCTCATTTTTTGACCACTTGGATCATAAAGTGGTTCTTTAATAATTGAGCAATTAAATAAATCTCCATTTATCTCTACTTGAATTTTATTTTCAGAATTAATGTTTTTTTGATCAACAAAAGTAAACGCCACACTTTTATTTACAAAATGAGCAAAACCACCTGAAGTAACGTAACCTATACTTTGATCTCCATTCATAACAGCTTCATTATTTGTTACATCAATATCATTTGTTTCAACAATTAATGGTATGAGTTTATTTGAAGAATTTTCCTTTTGTGCACTTTCTTTACCAATAAACTCTTTATCCCAATTAATAAAAGCATCTAAACCTGTCTCTTTTGCTGTAAAATCTGGTCTATAATCTAATGTCCAAGCCCCCCAATTTTTCTCTAACCTCATTGACATTAATGCTCTTCCGCCAAAGGGTTTGATATTAAATTCTTTTCCAGCTTCCATTAATTCTTCGTAAAGTTTTAATTGATAGTGAGGTGCTACATAAATTTCATATCCGAGTTCGCCAGTAAATGAAATTCTATTTATTATTGCTGGAACTCCTCCAACAAACATCCTTCTAGAATCTCTAAATTTAAATTTTTCATTTGAAACATCATCTCTTACTATTTTTTCTAAAACCTTTCTTGAATTAGGTCCTGCAATTGATAATCCATGGAATTCATCAGATCTATTTTTATAATTTAAATTAAATTTATCTAAGTGACTTTCAAACCAACGTCTATGCATTTCTTGAGCAGCGCCAGAGCCAAATACCATAAATTCATTTTCATCTAAACATGTCACAGTTAGATCACCACATAATTTTCCTCTGTATGATAACATTGGTGATAAAGATATTCTTCCAGGTTTTGGGAGTCTTCCAGCCATTATATGATCTAAAAATTTTCTAGCATCTGCTCCTTTGAACTCATGCTTTGAAAAATTTGCAACTTCGATTAAACCAACATTTTCTCTTACATTAATAACTTCTTTTGATACATAATCATGAGATCTTGATCTTTTTATTGTTGGTTCCTCATGAGCATCTTCTTTATTATTTGCAAACCACAAAACATTTTCCAATCCAAAGCTATCTCCCATAACAGCACCTTGATTTACAAAACGATCATACAACGCAGTAGTTTTTTGTTTTCTTCCTTTTGGTAAAGTTTCATTAGGAAATGTCATAATAAATCTTCGTTCATAGTTTTCTGAAGATTTTATTGTTCCATATTGAGGGGATGCATAATCTCCAAATCTTGCAACATCCATTGCCCAAACATCTATTGATGGTTCACCATCAATAATCCATTCAGCTATACATTTTCCAACACCTCCTCCTTGACAAAAACCAGCCATTACACCAACTGCAACCCAATAATTTTTCATACCTGGTACTGGACCAATAAGAGGACTTCCATCTGGACCAAAGGTAAAAGGACCGTTTACTATATTTTTTATTCCTGCACGCTCTAATGCTGGCATTCTCTCAAATCCAATTGCCAATCTATCTTCAATATTATCTAACTTTGGCTCCAATAATTCATGACCGAAATTCATTGGTGTACCTTCAACTTTCCAAGGTGTTGATTTAGGTTCATATGTTCCAAGCAACATCCCTTTTCCTTCTTGTCTAAAGTAAATATTTCCCTCAAAATCAGTTCCTATTGGTAATCTTTGATCACCCATTGCTTCAATTTCAGGGATGGATTCAGTGATTAGATAATGGTGCTCCATTGGTTGTACAGGAAGATTTAATCCAGCTAATTGTCCAACTTCTCTTGCCCAAAGTCCTCCTGCATTTATTACTATTTCAGCATTTATATTTCCTTTTTCCGTAAACACATCCCAAGTTCCATCTTCTTTTTGTTTCGTATCTTTTACGACAGTGTGAGTGTAATATTTTCCACCATGAACTTTTGCAGCTTTTGCAAAAGCGTAAGTAACTCCTGAAGGATCAACTTCACCATCGATAGGATCCCATAAGGCTAACAAATATCTAGATGGATCAATTAGAGGATTTTTCTTTTTAACTTCCTCTAGAGAAATAAATTCTTGGTCAAGTCCCATGTATCTTGCTTTTGATCTTTCTCTCTTTAAATAATCAGCCCACACTTCATTTGAAGCTAAATAAAAACCTCCACTAGGTTTAAAGCCTACAGAATGACCTGACTCTTTTTCAATCTCTTTATATAATCCTATTGTGTAAGCTCATCATGTCAGAGAAATGTCTGTTGCAATTGGTAAAAAACCAATTTCAATGAAATATATGCCAGATATGAGCAAACATTTTCACCATGGAACAGATAAATCTCTTAAAAAAGTAAATAAGGAGATCAAATACTAATAATAAATATGAAGAGAAAAACTTTTTTTGATTCTAGAGACAAATATTTATCATTTGTAAACTCAACTAATGAAAAATCAAAAATTGCTTTTTATTTATTTAAAAAAATAGAAAAAATCAGTACTCGGTCACCAATTTTTAACGTATTAGACGCGGGTACTGGTGAGGGAACAATTATATCTACTTTTTTGTCAGGCCTGCATAAATATCTGCCAAATAAACCTATATTTATTGTAGGTAAAGAAATAAGTATTGATGATATTAATGTGCTTCTAAGTTTTTTAGGGGATAGATTTGCTGAACATAAAACTTTAATTTTTAATATTACTAATTGTAGCTATAAAGATCTAAATAACTCTACATCTGACAATGTAAAATTTGAAAAATTAGAATTAGTTGGAAAAAAAGGTATTGATTTTACTAAGATCTTAATGAGTTTAAGTCCTTATATAAGAAAAAATTGGAAATTATCTTTTAATAACAAAAATGGTTCAATTAAACCCAAGTCAAAAATTTTTTTGACTATTTACAGAAAAGATCAAAAAAAAAAATTAAAAGACTTTATACCCAGAAATATAAGTGAAATTCCAAGAAAATATGATTTTATTATTGCATCTCAATGTTTTAAGCTTCGGTCTCCTTTAACTCAGACTGTAAAAAATGTT
>CACFEM010000028.1 GCA_902565325.1 uncultured Pelagibacteraceae bacterium | reverse complement strand
TGTAATAATATTGATTTAGATGAACTTTCTTTAATGGCATTTGAAGATCCATCTACAGGAGGAAATCCTAAGAAATTAAGCCAAAATAATTTAAAAGAAATGTATATAAAAAGCATTTCTGGAGAATTATTTTAATGAAAAAAATATTGATAGTAGAAGGAAACTTGCGAGAAGAAAATCAAAGTTTTTCTAAGGCTGGAATTCAAACACATACAGAAAGTCTCAAAGATAGTTTGGCTTATTTCACTGATAAGTTAGAAACCCACGTGGTTAATCCTTCATCAGATGAAAACATCGATAAAAATATTGATGCACTCGAAAGCTACGATGGCCTTATTTGGGGCGGAAGTAGTTTAAATATTTATAACAATACCCCAGAAATAAAAAGACAAATTGAATTTATGAAAGAGTGTCAGAAAAAAATTAAAAAAATTTTAGCAATATGTTGGGGCATGCAAGTAGCTGTGACCGCAGCAGGAGGGGAGGTAAAAAAAGCGACAAAAGGATCTCATAGAGGCATTGCCTCAAATATAGAAATTAATGAAATTGGTTTAAATCATCCACTCTATAAAAATAAAGATCAAAAATTTAATACACCAGCATTTAATTTTGATGAAGTAGTTACTATGCCAGAAAATTCAATTTTATTAGCCTCAAACTCAATAAATAATGTTCAAGGGATAAATTTCAAAGTTGGTAACTGTAATATATGGGGCCTTCAATACCACCCTGAGATTACTTATAATAAAATGATCAATTTGATTATTTTCAGAAAAAAAAGACTTTTAGAGAAAGGTGCATTTAAAGATGAGAATGAGATAGAAAATCACATTAAACATATAGAAACTGAGAATAATAAATTAGATAAAGTTTCTAGAATGAGAGAATTGGAGAACTGGTTAGACTATCTAAATTTAGAATAAACCTTCTATTTCACCCTTGTCATTTAATTTTATTGAGTCAGCTGCAGGAACTCTTGGAAGACCTGGCATTGTCATAATTTCTCCACACACAACAACTATAAACTCAGCACCTGAAGATAGTCTTACCTCTCTTACAGGCAAAACATGACCTGTGGGTGCACCTTTTAAATTTGGATCTGTTGAAAAACTATATTGAGTTTTTGCAATACAAACAGGTAACTTACCGTAACCTTTTTCTTCAAAATCTTTTAATTGTTGTCTAACTTTTGTGTCAGCTACCACTTCAGATGCGCTATAAATTTCTTGTGCAATTTTTTCTATTTTTTTGAATAACGGAAGATCATCCTCATACAAAAATTTAAATGTATCTTTTTTATCTTCACAAATTTCTGTAACATTTTTAGCCAGTTGAATAGTTCCTTCACTTCCATTTGACCAATGAGTACATTTAGAGGCTTTTACTCCTTGCGTTTCACAAAAATCTAACAAGGTTTTCATTTCATCTTCAGTATCAGTAATAAAATGATTAACTGCAACAGTAACAGGTAATCCAAATTTTCTAATATTATTTATATGTCTACGTAAATTTACCATTCCCTCTTTAAGTGCTGATACATTTTCTTTTTTTAAATCTTCTTTAGCAACTCCACCATGCATTTTCAGTGCTCTTATAGTTGCAACAATGACAACACAATCTGGTTTTAGACCAGATTTTCTACACTTAATATCCAGAAATTTTTCAGCTCCCAAATCAGCTCCGAATCCTGCCTCTGTTACAACGTAGTCAGCTAATTTAAGTCCAGCTTTAGTTGCAATAACAGAATTACATCCATGAGCAATATTTGCAAAAGGGCCACCATGAATTATTGCAGGATTGTTTTCTAGAGTTTGAGTTACATTGGGTCTTATTGCTTCCTTAAGCAAAACAGTCATCGGGCCTTGTGCATTTAAATCTTTTGCATAAATTGCTTGCTTATCTCTAGTATAACCAATTGTAATATTTCCAATTCTGTTTTCTAAATCTTTTAAGTCTGTTGCTAAACAAAAAATAGCCATAAGCTCAGATGCAACTGTAATATCGAAACTATCTTGCCTTGGGTAACCATTAGCTACTCCTCCTAGATCAACAACAATAGATCTTAACGATCTATCATTCATATCCATTACCCTTCTCCAAACAACTCTTCTAACATCAATATTAAGTTTGTTGCCCCAATAGATATGATTATCAATTAATGCAGATAATAAATTATGAGCAGATGTAATAGCATGAAAGTCACCTGTAAAATGAAGATTGATTTGTTCCATCGGTACTACTTGGGCATAACCACCACCAGCGGCTCCACCCTTCATTCCAAATGATGGGCCAAGACTTGGTTCTCTTAGACAAACAATAGATTTTTTTCCAATTTTATTTAAACCGTCATTTAAACCAACAGAAGTTGTAGTTTTACCTTCACCAGCTGGAGTAGGAGTAATTGCAGTAACTAAAATTAATTTACCATTCTCTTCTTTAAGAGTATTTAAATATTCCAAATTTATTTTGGCTATGTGTCTACCCATTGGACTAAAAGCAAAATTTTCATCTGGTACTCCAACTTTAGAAAGAATATCTTTTATTGGTTGCATCTTAGCTTCTCGAGCTATTTGAATGTCAGATTTTACTTCGGCCATAAATAATCCAAATAAATTAAAAGTTTTTTATCTGTGACTTCTTATCCTTTTTTGAGATATTTGGAAACTTCTAAAAAATATATATAAAAAAAATAAGCACTATTTAAATTGATTGTTATAAAATTAACTGATGCAAAAATATTCTATATTTAACCTTGTTAAAAACGCTTTTTCAAACCATGAAAATTGGGATTTGGCTTGGAAAGATCCAACACCTAAAGAGGAATATGATGTTGTAATTATAGGTGGTGGAGGCCATGGTTTAGCTACAGCTTATTATCTTGCTAAAGAACATAATATTACAAATGTTGCAATTATAGAAAAAGGATGGATCGGTGGTGGCAACGTAGGGCGTAATACTACAATTATTAGATCCAATTACATGCATGACGAAAATGGTTTGTTCAGTGAGTTTGGAATGGATTTATGGAGAAAGATGAGTCAGGATCTGAATTACAATGTAATGTTTTCCCCAAGAGGAATAATTAATCTTGCGCATTCTGATGCACAAATGAATGCATACGCGAGAAGAGGAAATTCTATGAGATTAAATGGAATAGATGCTGTTCTTTTAAATAGAGAGCAAGTTAAAGAAATTATTCCAATGGCTGATTTTTCTGAAAACGTAAGATTTCCAATTTTTGGTGGCTTGATGCAACCAAGTGCAGGCACAGCAAGACATGATGCTGTTGCATGGGGTTATGCACGTCAGGCAGATTCAATGGGGGTAGATATAATTCAAAATTGTGAGGTGATAGGTTTCGATGTTTCTGCTGGAAAAATAAAGGGAATAAGAACTTCACGAGGAAATATTAAAGCAAAAAAAGTTGGTATTTGCGTTGCGGGTAGCACAAATATTTTAGCAGAAAAATTAAATATGACATTACCAATTGAAACTCATTTACTCCAAGCATGTGTTTCTGAGCCAGTTAAACCAGTTTTAGATAATGTAGTTACATTTGGTGCAGGACACTTTTATGTAAGTCAATCTGACAAAGGTGAGATGGTAATGGGCGGTGATCTTGATGGTTATAATAGTTATGCTCAAAGAGGAAACTTACCAACATTACAACATGTATTAACCGAAGGTATAGCCATGATGCCATTTTTAAGTAAATTAAAAATGCTTAGAACATGGGGTGGTATTATGGATATGTCAATGGATGGTTCGCCTATTATCGATAAAACACACATTGATGGTTTGTATTTGAATTGCGGATGGTGCTATGGAGGATTTAAAGCTACACCTGCATCGGGATGGACATTTGCTCATACTATTGCTCAAGATAGAGTGCATGAATTAAATGCTGGCTATAGCTTAAATAGATTTAATACTGGCCATCTTATTGATGAAAAGGGACTTGGAACAAAAACCTGGATATCGTAAATGCTTTACATAAATTGCCCACACTGTGGAATGAGATCTCAAAATGAATTTTCATATGGTGGTGATGCAAGCGTTAAAAGACCAGAACTTAATAAAGAAGTTTCTGATCAAGAATGGGATAATTTTGTTTACAATAGAAAAAGTTTAAGAGGAAAACATTTAGAGCTATGGCAACATATTTCTGGATGTAGACAATGGATAAAGGTTGAGAGAGATACCGCAACCCATGAAATTTTTAGAACTTTTAAAGCTGATGAGGAAGTTGCTTAATGACCCAAGCTTTTAGAATTGAAAATGGGGGATTAATAAATAGAGATAAAAAATTATCCTTTAAATTTAATGGTAAAACTTACTTAGGTTATGAGGGTGACACATTAGCCTCAGCTTTATTGGCAAATGGAGTTCATTTAGTAGGAAGAAGTTTTAAATATCACAGACCTAGAGGTTTCTTTGGAGCAGGTGTAGATGAGCCTTATGCAGTTGTTCAACTTTATAGAAATGGTGAAACAGAGCCAAATATAAAAGCTACAGAACAGGAGTTGTTTGAGGGTTTAGAGGCTAAAAGTGTTAATTGTTGGCCAAGTGTTAATTTTGACATAGGTGCAATCAATAATTTTCTAAAAATTTTTTTACCAGCAGGTTTTTATTACAAAACTTTTATGTGGCCAAAAAGTTTTTGGTATCGAATTTATGAACCATTTATTAGGAAAGCAGCTGGTTTAGGTGTTGCTTCAACTAAACATGACAAAGAAAGGTATGAACATAAATACGAATATTGTGATTTGTTAATTGCAGGTTCAGGACCTTCAGGATTAGCAGGTGCGTATGCTGCAGCAAAAAATGGAGCTAAGGTTATTTTAGCAGAAGACAAACCAAGATTTGGTGGATCTTTATTAACTAGTGATGTCAATATTGGTAACCAATCAGGAAAAGATTGGGCTGAGGGAATAATTGCAGAACTTAAAACAATGCCAAATGTTGTTGTAAAAAATAGATCCCAAATTTTTGGATACTATGATCACAACATGCTTGTAATGTCGGAAAAAGTCAGTGATCATTTACCATCAACTAAAAAATATCACCCTAATAAAAGACTATGGTACATTCGTGCAAAAGAAGTTTTGATTTCCTCTGGATCAATTGAAAGACCAATAGTTTTTGGAAATAATGATACACCAGGAGTAATGCTTTCTTCAGCTGCTAAAGAATATTTAAAAGTATATGGTGTTTTAGTTGGAAGAAAACCATTGGTATTTACAAATAACGATAGTGGATATGAAACAGCAATTGAATTTAAAAAACATGGAGTAGATCCAGTTGTTTTAGACTCAAGGAAAAGCGCTGAGTCAGAAATAATTGATGAAGCAAAAAATTTAGGAATTAACATTAAAAATTCATATGTTGTGGTTGCAGCACAAGGATACAAAAAAGTAAAATCTGCAGATATTGCAAGTATTTCAGATGATAAAAAACAACTTGGTAAAATAGAAAATATTAAATGTGATTGTATTTGTGTTTCAGGTTTTTGGACGCCAACTATTCATTTAGCTTCACAATCAGGAAATAAAACAAAGTTTAAAGAGGAAATTGATGCATTTGTTCCAGGACAATCAAAACAAAATGAAATTACTTTAGGTTCAGCTAATGGGGTATTTTCACTAGAGGAAACTTTAAAAACGTCATTTACAGCAGGAAGTGAAATATCAAAAAAAATTACTGAAAATGATAATAAGATAGCTATTCCAAATGTTGTTGAAAAGAAATCTTCTCAACATGATAAGTTTTGGTGTGTTCCATTACCAGAAGGTAAAAATTATAAAAGATTTTTAGATTTTCAAAATGATGTAGCAGTATCTGACGTAGAAATAGCTTTAAGAGAAGGGTATCGATCAATTGAACACGTTAAAAGATACACCACTTTAGGAATGGCAACAGATCAAGGAAAAACAAGTAATTTAAATGGATTGCAATTAGTATCCGAAATTGAAAATAAAGTTGTTCCTGCGGTAGGTCATACAACTTTCAGACCCCCATACACTCCTGTTTCTATTGGAGCAATAGTAGGAAGAGAAGTTGGAAAACACTCAAAACCAACAAGAAAGTCTCCAATGCATTCATGGCATGAAAAAAATAATGCAGTTTTTGTTGATGCAGGTGTTTGGTTAAGACCAAGGTATTATAAAAGAGGAAATGAAAATTTATTTGAGGCCTCTAAAAGAGAGGCTAAAAATGTAAGAACAAACGTAGGTGTTTGTGATGTAACTACATTAGGCAAAATAGATATTAAGGGACCAGATGCAGCGGAGTTATTAAATAGAGTTTATACAAATGCCTGGCTAAAACTACCAGTTGGTAAAGCTAGATACGGTGTAATGTTAAGAGAAGATGGAATAGTTATGGATGACGGAACAACTACAAGAATTTCAGAAAATCACTATCATATGACCACTACTACCGCTCAAGCAGCAAACGTTCTTTCGCATTTAGAATATTACTTACAATTAGTTTGGCCCGAATTAAATGTGAATGTAGTTTCAACTACAGAACAGTGGGCAGGAGCAGCTATCGCTGGACCTAAATCTAGAGATTTATTACAAAAATTATTTCCAAATTCAGATGTATCAAATGAAGGTTTGCCTTTCATGGGTTATATGGAGGGAGATTTATCAGGTGTTAAAGCAAGAATATTTAGGATTTCGTTTTCAGGAGAGCTTGCTTATGAAGTAAATGTTGAGTCTGATTATGGAAATTTTATGTGGGAAAAAATAATTGAAGTTGGTGAGGAATTTAACATTCAACCATATGGAACAGAAGCATTATCAACTCTTAGAATTGAAATGGGACATGTTGCTGGATCAGAACTTGATGGTAGAACTATTCCATTCGACAACGCCTTAGAAGGTCTTGTTAGTAAAAAGAAAGATTTTATTGGAAAAAGATCATTAGAACGATCTGCGTTTATAGCTGAAGATAGACAGAGAATAGTGGGAGTAGTTCCATTAGATAAACAAACAAGTATACCAGAAGGTTCTCACTTAGTTAAAGATGATAAAGCACCATTACCAAATCCAAAATTAGGACATATCTCTGCATCATGTTGGAGCGTTGAATATGATAATCCTTTTTCTTTGGCAATTTTGAAAGATGGAAAAAACATGATAGGTCAAAAACTTTTTGCGATGTCGCCACTCAAAAATAAAGTAATACCAGTTGAGATAGTTTCATCACATTACGTAGACCCAAAAGGTGAAAGGGTTAGATCATGACATTAATTTCAGCTTTATCAAATGCTCATTTAAAAGGTCAATTTGGAGATCATGAGGGCAAAACAGAAAATGATTTACTTAAAATATCTGAAATCAAAAATTTGCTAATTGTTCAAATAGTTCAGTACAAAAATTCCTCAGTTTCATTTGATCGCATTGATATTGATGGTTTAAAATTAAAAAACGAACCTTTAACTGTAGTATTTAATGACACTACAAGGATTTTGTGGAGTGGACCAAAAAACTGGTTTTTAGTTTCAACAAAAAAAGATTTAACAAAAGATATAGCAGATAAATTTAAAGAAACAGACTTTGCTGTAACAGATTTATCTCATTCAAGAGCTATTATTGAAATCGAGGGTAATGATACGATTGAAGTTTTAAAAAAGGGATGCCCTTTTAATTTTGATACATTAAATAAAAATAATTCAATTAACTCAACTTATAATGGAATAGCTTTTACTGTTGATAGGTTGGGTGAAAATCCAAATAAAGTAAGGTTATTTGCTCTAAGAAGTTTTGGAGAATCTTTGTATCATTCTATTACCGATTCGTCTCTAGAATATGGTTTCAAATCCTTATAATAATCATTAATCTCGTGTAGCAATATAAACACCTATAGAAGTAATTAGAAACCCAATTAAGTCTAAGTTAGTCAAACTTTCATTTAAGAAAAGCCATGCCATAAAAGCAGATGTAGCGGGGATTAAAAAAAATATAGAAACAGTTTTGCTAGCTGAATTGTGTTTTATTAAATACATCAAAATAGTAAATGCACCGAATGATACTAAAAATATTTGATGACTCATTGCAATAATGAATGTTTGTGAGAAATCAATATATGGATCAACAAATAAGATTATTATTAACAAATGAAATAAACAACCACCAAGAGCTTGATTCATATTGCTCGTAGACAAAGGCAAGTTGTTACTCAATTTTTTTTGCCATAAAGTTGAAAATGTAATTGCTAATAAGGCTATTATTGTTGCGATCAATCCAGCTGTGGGTATTTCAGAACCAATATCAAAACCCAGTACAAGCCCTGCACCAGCAAATCCTAATAGGACGCCTATCCACTGTTTAATAGAAACTTTTTCATTCAAGATTGGACCACTTAATGCATTTGTAAGAACTGGTTGTAGAGTTACTATTAATGCCGCAATCCCTGTTGGTATACCTATAGAAATAGAATAAAAGACACCTCCTAGATAAAAACCATGGAAAAGAACTCCACTAAAAAAAGATTCAAAAAAGTTTTTTTTACTAACCAAAACTTTTTGTTTTGAATAAATAGAAAATAAAAAAAAACCAAAAGCAACTAAAGCAAATCTAAAAGCTAGCGCAGCAAATGGATCACTATTATCTATTATAGGTTTTGTTGTTATAAATGCAGATGACCATAGAAGTACAAATATAAAAGGAAATGTTCTAAGCATAATATTTAATAAGCAAATAAATTTAATAAAATCAAATAAATCAACGCCTAAAATGAACTAATTAACTGTAGATTTAGTTTACCAAATCACTTAGGTTTTGTTTATGAATTTTAGATTGTTTAAAATTTTTACGATTTTAGTATCATTTCTGTTTTTAACTGGTTTTACACCTTTTGTCACAATTCTTGGTCCTGGCGTTACAGTTCTTACTTCTGGTAATATTTACAAAGCAACTGCCCAATTTATAATTGATCAAAGCATAAAAAAGAAAACTGGTAAAAATTCTTTAACTTTAGTTAAAGAAGAATTAAATAAGAAAAAAAATAAAAATGAATTTAATGAAGAATTAAGAAATCTTGTTGAAAAAAGAATAAAGATGACACGAAAAAAACTTGAGGAACAAGAACTAAGAAAATTAGTTAAAAAAAGAATACATATTACTAGATCAATTATTAATTTAAATAATACTACTCAATAATATTAAGATATATCAGATTTTCCTGTTTAGTTTCTCTACACCACATTTCATAACTTTCACAAACTCTCCATAAATGATCAAAAGCTCTTTGTGAAATCTCTAGCGGAAAATGACTTTTAGTATAATAAAGTTTAGGTATTTTCATTAAAAATTTAACCATGGAGTCTTTTTGAAGTTCCAAAAGTCTTAAAGTTTCTCCATTGATTTTTTTTTTGGTAATAGAATCAATAAATTTATTATTCTTAAGTTCTAAAAACCATTTATCATGAAATTCTCCAGAACTTAAAATGTCATATTCTTTAGTAGTCATAAAAATTTCAAATGCTTGTATATTATTTATTTCAGGATTTTGTTTTTTAATTTCAATTATATTTGAATAAACAAATTCAGCAGCTCTTAACACATATGGCTTTTCACTCTTGGTAGTCATAAGTTAATTTTTATGCTTAACCATAGCTGAATGAGCCAAAATTAAATTAGGATCTAAGAAGACTTTTGAGGATTTAACATTTTTAAATGATTTGAATGCAAAAATTGCAATAGGTAGTTCTGTACAACCTAATATAATTTTTTTGCACCTCATTTTAATTAAGGAGTCAATTGCAGGTTTAATTGCTTTTGCTGCAGCTTTAACATTGCCCATTTTAACTAATTTAATAGCTTTATTGACTGACAATTTTTGTATTTTTTGAGATGGTTCTATTAATTGATAATCCTTTTCAAAAAATTTTTTATAAACTCCAGTTTTAAGAGTACCCTCAGTTGCTAAAAGGCCAACTTTAGAGTTTTTCTTGCATTTTTTTTTTGTAAATTTAAAAACTTCTTTTGGCATATTGATTATTGGAATTTTGATTTTATTTTGTAAATCCTCGAACCAATAATGAGCTGTATTGCAAGGTATAACTATAAATCTACATTTATTTTTTTCTAGAAGCTTACAGCCTTTGAGCAAACTCTTTAGAACTTTGTTATATTTTTCTCTACTTGTTTTATTTGTAGATTTGTTTGAAAGTTTTTTAGTTTGAGAGCCTATAGACTCGGGTCTTCCTGGAATATTGGATTTGTTATAAAGTAAAAATAAAGGATACTCTTGATCAATTTTTCCTCTATTCAGAACCGCAAGCTTATTACAAAAATCAAGACCTGCTTGTGTTCCCATTCCACCTAAAATTCCAATCATAATTTTGATTAATTTATTAATTTTTTAATTTAAATCTATAATTAATAATTGTGTTTAAAGGTTGTTATTAAATAAGGTATTGGCTGAATACTAAATTTGTATTTACAAATAAAATTTTTCAGCCAATAGGAAGTGTGAAATTATGCAGTTTTTAAGTTAACTGCTGAAGGACCTTTAGGACCATCTTCAACATCGAAAGTCAAAGCTTGACCCTCATCTAAACCGTTCATACCAGCATCTCTTACTGCTGAAACATGTACAAACACATCTTTTTCTTTATCTTCTCTTTCAATAAAACCAAAACCTTTGGTTGGATTGAACCACTTTACTTTACCTTGTAGACTCATATTTATCTTCTTACTTTTTGTTATATTTAATTATTACTTATAATTAAGTAA
>CACFEM010000027.1 GCA_902565325.1 uncultured Pelagibacteraceae bacterium | reverse complement strand
TATTTCGTTACTTGTATCGGTAGTGAATATGGAAAAGCGAGATATTTAATTTCAAAAGAACTAGAAAAAAAAAAATTAAAACCTTTGGAAATTATTTGTAAGCATTCATATATTTCAAATAAAAAACTAATTGGAAAAGGCATTCAAATGTTTCCTTATTCAGTTGCACATCATAATGCTAAAATTGGAGATTATTGTATTTTAAATACTGGAGCGATTTTAGAGCATGATTGCGAAATAGGAAATGGTGTTCATATAATGCCAGGTGCTGTTGTAGGAGGAAATACATTTTTAGGCGATTATGTCACGATTGGAATGAATGCAACCATATTACCAAAAATAAATATTGGAGACGGAGCATTTATTGGTGCGGGCGCAGTAGTAACTAAAAATGTAAATAAAAACCAAATTGTAGCTGGAAATCCTGCAAAATTCATTAAAAACATAAAGCTTAAATTGAATCTCTATCCGTTGAAATAATTAATCTAATGAAGATACATTTAGCAACATTTTATAGTTTTGATTTGAAGCGGTCGGTTATGAGATTTAAATCTCAAGCAGAGGAAATGGGAGTGTATGATCACATACATTTATTTAATCCAAATGACTTAAATGATGATTTTAAAAAATATGTTCTAAGTCTTATTAAAAAAGGAAAAAAAAGAGGATATGGTCATTGGGTTTGGCAAACTTATATACATCAAGTTATTTTGTCAAAAATTAAAGAAGGTGATATTTATCATTGGTGCGATGTTGGTTGTCATTTTAATAGAAGAGGTTTATCTAGATTAAAAGAATATATAGAAATTGTAAAAAAAGATAAAAATGGATGCTTATTTTTTTCTTATAAAAAACCAAATTTTGGTAATCAGTTCGATACCTATGACTATGCACCAAATTTTGAATTTCAATATACAAAATCTGACTTAATTAAATATTTTAATTTAAGTTTTGAAGATAAAATAATTAATTCTCCACAAGTATGGGGAGGATCATTTTTTTTACGCAAATGCTTAACATCTAAAGAATTGATGAAGCAGCATTTTGAAATTACTAGAAATAGGTATGACTTGATTGACGATGATGAAAGTAAATTTGTAGAAAAATCATTTCCTGGATTTATCGCACACAGACACTCCCAAAGTGTTTTATCAATATTAGCAAAGAAAATTAATTGTGATTTTTTATCTGCTTATGAGTCAGAGTGGGCATTAGATGAAAATAAAAATAGAACGTATAAACATTTATACAATTTTCCAATCATTGCAAGAAGAGACAAAAAAAAAAATATTTTCTCAAGATTTTTTGATAGACAAAAAAAAACATACGCAAGATTAAAAAAAAAATTTTATAATTGAATTTAATTTATTTTTTTTGCTACCACCATCATTTGATCTCCATCAATGATATCGATAAATGTGATTAGTGTCTCCCTTAGTCTAAATAGGAAACTTGTAAAATCAAACTTAAGTAAGTCTTCTGCTAATTTTAATGGCAATTTAATTATGTTTCTTAAATATCTTCGTACATTAGCTAAAGAATATTTCTTAAGATAAATTAATTCAAAATTATTTCTTTCAAGTGACATTTTTATAGATTTTTTCGAAAAGAAATTTAAATGAGCAAGTGGAACAACCATGTCCCATTTATGATTTAATAATTTTGATTTTAAAGAATCTGCATTTGGTAAACTAAGAAAAACTTTTCCACCTTTTTTTAATTTTTTACTTATATTTTCTAAAAATTGATTTGGGTCAATTGAGTGCTCTATAACATCTAAAGCAACAGCTATATCTTTTGTATCATTTTTAATTTTATATAAATTATCTACAATACCTGGTGCTTTGATATAAGGTTGTAAATCCAATCCTTCACAATTCCAATTATTCTCATAAAAGGCTTTATATAATTTACAAAAACCTGGACCAATTTCTAAATATTCTCCTTTTTTGTTTATATCTACGAATTTAAAAATCCAATGATTTTTTAAAGAATTTATTTCAGAAAAACCTTTATTAATAAATTTTTTTTTTTCTAACCCTTCACTTTCATCATGACCAAACACAAATTTAGAATCAGTTTTATAAAGATTATCAAGATATTTTTCTGTTGGAAAACTTGACAAAAATTTATGCCCACAATTTTTACAATGTTTTAAATGGAACATTAAATTGATTTCATCATGCTTGGATTTGATTTTTTTTTTATTTATAATTTTATCGGAATTACAAATAGGACAGTTTTTGTTATATACAAAATTTTTATTCATTAATTTTTTTTAATATTTTGTATTTATATACGTCCTCGTATTCGACGAAATTTTTTTGTAAAAATTTATTTACTTTAGGAAATCTCTCGCTAGCAGAAAAATCTATTTCATTAATTTCTTTATCCACAATAATTAAATCTAATTTTGATTTTATTATTTGCTCTATAAACTTATCTTGATCAGATTCTGTCCCCATAACAAATATTAAATAATATTGAGTACAGCTCTTTTTGTTTAATAAAAAATACATACTAGGATCATATGTAAAATTTTGAATACAATCATATTTTTTAGTAATTTTTTTTGTTTTATTTAAAAAATTTTGATATTCGCTGCTTATAAAATAATCATTTTTTTTTGATACAAAATCTATAAGTCGAGTTTTAAAACTTAGAATGTTTTCTAATTTATAAATTGTTTTTTGATTGAAATTTATAAAGATAAAAATAATCAGCAACGATATAATTAGTAAGTCAGGTTTAAAATTAATATTTTCTTTAATTTTATTGCTTAAAAAAGTTAATATTTCTCTTAAAAATATTATTACGAACAGAATATAGTTAATTGACGAACCAATAACAATATGACCACCATCAGATCTAGATAAACCAATTTTATAATAAAAAATTCCCAATATATACATAAAACCAAGCAAAAGTTTTGCATTAAAATTTAATTTACTATTTTTCTTAATAAAATATTTAATTATGAAAATTCCATTTATTGAATATAAAATTAGTGCCTTAGTTGCCCGAGTAGAATTTTTTTCATCTGAAAAAGGTTGAGGGTGTATTAATCCGTTCCAAATTTCATTATATCTTATTATATTATAAGAATTATTAATAAACTCTTTAAACTCTTCTTGTCCAACAGAAAATAGAAATATTATCCAAAATATTATTGCACTTATCAAAATTGAAAATAGTTCTTTGTATTTATTTTTGAAAAGCAAAAATAATAATAATATAATTATAGTTGCATTCAAAAATATTCCTCTATCTAAACTCCATAGTAATGATGAAATACTTAAACTCCCTATAATTAAATAATTTAAAAATTTATATTTATAATTTTTGAAGGTATTAATTAAACAAATCAAAAATATTATCGTGAAAATATCTCTATAATTTGGAAAGTTATAAGATTTAATTAAATAAAAATAGAAACAGAATATTGTTATACTTATAAAAAAAAAGTTTTCTAAATTTTTAGAAAAATTAAATATAGATGATATTTTATAGGTTAGGATTATTACAAAAAATAAAAATAAATAATTTAAAGAAAATGAAGCAAATCTATATGCCCCAATACTTTCAATATTAAAAATATCCCAGAATATTTTGGTGTTAATAATATCATAAAAAAGTCCTGTATTTATATAGGAACCAACCCACAGACTACTTTTTAGATCATAATTTAATGCACCACTTAATAATTGACCTTCATGAAATATATCCAGCTGATATATTGGTAAATTTGATGAAGCAAGGCTAACAAAAAGAATTATTAAAAAGAAAATAAAATATAATTTTTTTTTGTAATTTTTTTTGTTTTCTATAAAATAAATATTATCATCTTTAAAAATATTTAAAAAATATAATTTTTCTTTATTTAAAAAATAATAAGTTGTTGTAAATATGATTAATGGCACCACTAAAAAACAAATAAATCTTAATGTGTCGTTAAATTGATGGTGTTTATTTGTTGAGTATTCGCCAATAATTATTTCAGAATTATCATAAGGCAAAGAAATTTCATGCCAAAGTATTGTAATTAAAAAAATTGTTAATATAAATAATGTTATTGGTATTATTTTTTTCATTATACAGTTTACAAATAAATAATTAGTAAAACTTGAGAATATTTTTATTTTAATTTGTTGTATTATTCATTAATTATTTAAAATAATAATTTATTTTTGGAGAGGTGGCCGAGTGGTTGAAGGCGCACGCTTGGAAAGCGTGTAAAGGAGCAATCTTTTCATGGGTTCGAATCCCATTCTCTCCGCCATTAAATAAGCGTTGTATTTCAATGTTAATTTAAGCATTTTACAACTTTTTAATTAAGATAAATCAGCAATTTTTTTAAAAAATGTTATAATTTCTTTTTTCCAAAATTTAAAAAAATGACAAATAAAAACACATATCAGGCAGACTCCATTAAAGTACTAAAAGGTCTTGAGGCTGTCAGAAAAAGACCAGGGATGTATATCGGAGATACAGATGATGGTACTGGTTTACATCATATGGTTTATGAAGTTGTAGATAATTCTATTGATGAGGCTCTAGCAGGACATTGCAAAAATATTAATGTAAAAATTAATTCTGATGGAACAATTACAGTAAATGATGATGGTAGAGGAATTCCAGTAGATATCCATAAAGGAGAAAAAAAATCAGCAGCAGAGGTAATTATGACCCAGCTTCACGCAGGTGGAAAATTTGATCATGACTCATACAAAGTTTCTGGTGGATTACATGGCGTAGGTGTTTCAGTTGTTAATGCGCTTTCAGAAAATTTAAAGTTAGAAATATATAGAGATGGAAAAAAACATTTTATTGAATTTCAAAATGGTGCAGCTAAAGCCTCATTAAAAGTTGTGGGAAAAGCAAAACATACTGGGACGCAAATTACTTTTTTGCCATCTAAAGAAATTTTTTCTTCTACAAAATTTAGTGCAAATATCCTCATTAAGAGAATGAGAGAGTTAGCATTTTTAAATAAAGGAATTAAAATAATATTTACTGACTCCAGTCAAAAAAAAGAAAAAATATCTGAGTTTAAATTTGATGGTGGTGTTCTTGAATTTGTAGATTTTTTAGATGAAAAAAGAGAAAAGCTACAAAACAAGAATGGAAATGAATTATTTAGAAAACCAATATATATTGAAGGTAAAAAAAATAATATTGAATTAGAGTGTTCTTTAAAATGGAATGCTGGATATACTGAAGATATCTTTCCGTATACAAATAATATTTATCAAAAAGATGGAGGAACTCACTTATTAGGTTTTAGAAGTGCATTAACCAGAGTAATAAATAAATATGCTAATGAAAATAATTTACTTAAGAAAAATAAATTAGCAATTTCAGGTGATGATATTAAGGAAGGTCTTACATGCGTACTTTCAACTAAAATTCCTGACCCAAAGTTCTCATCTCAGACAAAAGACAAACTTGTTTCATCAGAAGTTAGGATGATAGTAGAAACCCTTGTAAATGAAAAATTATCAATTTGGTTTGATCAAAATCCATCAATTGCAAAAATTATTTTAGCTAAAGTTATTCAAGCTGCAATGGCTAGAGATGTTGCTAGAAAAGCAAGGGAAAATGTAAGAAGAAAAGGAGCCCTTGAATTAAGTGGTCTTCCTGGAAAATTAGCTGATTGTCAAATTGGCAAACAAGAAGGAACAGAATTATTTATTGTCGAGGGAGATTCAGCTGGTGGGTCTGCGAAACAAGGAAGAAATAGAGCAAACCAAGCAGTTTTACCACTTAGAGGGAAAATACTTAATACTTATGTAGAAGATTTTAATGTGAAAAAAAATGGTAACGGTAATGGAAATGGTTCTGATCAAAGAACAAAGGCTTTGTCCAAAATGATTTCTTCAAATGAGATAGTTACTTTGATTAATGCTCTAGGATTGGACCCAAAGGCGCAAGAAATTGATTTAAAAGATTTAAGATATGGAAAAATAATAATTATGACGGATGCTGATGTAGATGGTTCTCATATAAGAGCTCTTCTTTTAACATTTTTTAATAATAAACCATTTAATAAATTAATCGAAAATGGTCATGTTTATTTAGCGCAACCACCGTTATTTAAAATCAACAAAGGCTCAAGAGGAATTTATATAAAAGATGAGAAGGAGTTAGAGGATTACATAATAAATAATAATAAAGAGTTAAAAAAAATAAAAAAAGGATCTAAAGATTTTTCAAAAAAAATTGATGAGGAAAAATCAAAAATGAATATCCAAAGATTCAAAGGTCTTGGAGAAATGAATCCAGAAGAATTATGGAGTACTACATTAGATCCAGAAACAAGAAATTTACTTCAAGTACAATACTCAAAAGATTTGAAAAAAGATCAAAGTTTAATTCATACCTTAATGGGTAATGATGTGGCATTAAGAAAAGATTTTATAGTTTCTAATGCTATAAATGTTAGAAATCTTGATATTTAAAAATGAAGTTCTTTGAAACTTCAAAATATCATTCTTTTAAAAAATCAACTTATATAACCCTTAGATGGATTGGAATTATTGGGCAATTAATTGCAGTAAATTTTGTATATTTATTTTTAAATCCTAGTTTTGATTTTGTTACCTCAAATTTAATTATATTTTTAGGAATATTAAGTAATTTGTATTTAATTTTTATTTATAAAAAAACACAATTATCAGATAGATCTGCTTTTATCTTCTTATTCATAGATATTTTGCAATTAGGTGTCCTTCTTTATTTATCAGGAGGAATAACTAATCCATTTGTAATTTTTATATTAATACCAAGTGTTTTTTCTTCATCAAATTTAAGCTTAAGAACTAATACTTTGTTAGTAATCTTAACAATAATTATAATTGTTTTTTTAACTTTTAATTATCAAGATTTGCCAATTAATTTAAACAGTGATTTTCATAACAATCATTATTTTTATTATTCTATCCCAGTTTCTCTAATTATCGCTTTAGTATTCTTAAATTATTTTGCGATGACGTTTGGTACACAATCTAGATTAAGAAAAGAAGCATTAGGAAAAATGGAAGAGGTAATGGCTAAAGAACATGAGCTTTTATCTTTAGGTGGTCAAGCTGCTGCAGCCGCACATTCTTTAGGTACACCACTTTCCACAATAACAATAATTGCACATGATTTAATGAAACAATTTAAGGGGCAAAAAGATTTAGAGAAAGATATAGAGTTATTGAATAGCCAAGTCGAGCGATGTAATGAAATTTTAAAGAGATTAACTTTAAATCCTGTGGAGGAAGATGAATTTATTGATAAAGATATTAATATTCGAGATTACTTGAATGAAATTATCTCTTCATTTAAGGAAATAAGTAAAAAAGAGTTTGTCTTCAATTTTGATCAAGATTCTAACCCAAAAAAAATAAGTAAATCTATTGAAATAGTTTATGGGCTAAGAAACTTTATAGGAAATGCGAATAAATTTGCCAAAAATTCTATTTTTATCAATTTAAAAAGTGATAGTGAATTTACAGAGCTTACAATAGAAGATGATGGTAATGGTTATCCGCGAGACATTATATCGAAAATTGGAGAACCATATTTAAAATCAAATTATTCAAAAGATAAGTCTAAAGAGGGTTTAGGACTAGGCTTGTTTATTGGAAAAACATTATTAGAAAAAAATTTTGCATCAGTCAATTGTAGAAATTCAAAAACACGTAGTGGTGCTGAAGTTATTATTAGATGGAAGAATAAAGAATTATTTAATATTTAATGGTATTTGTTCTTTGTTTCAAATAATGAGCTTAATTGAGATATCATAACATCTCCTAATTCATTCACGTCAGTAATTTTGATAGCTTTATTGTAATATCTTGAAACATCGTGACCAATTCCTATAGCCAAAACTTCAATATCTGATTTATTTTCAATAAATTTAACAATCTTTTTTAAATGTTTTTCCAAAAAATCACCTGAATTTACAGAAAGTGTTGAGTCATCTACAGGCGCTCCATCAGAAATGACCATTAATATTTTTCTTTCCTCTTTCCTCTTTTTAATTCTGTTATAGGCCCACGATATAGCTTCCCCATCAATGTTTTCTTTGAGCAATCCTTCTTTAAGCATTAGCCCTAAGTTATTTTTTGCCTGTCTCCAATGGGTATCTGCTCCTTTGTAAATTATATGTCTTAGGTCGTTCAATCTTCCTGGTGTTTTAGGTTTAGAATTTTTGTTCCATAATTCTCTACTTTGTCCACCCTTCCAATTTTTAGTTGTGAAACCTAAAATTTCAACTTTAACAGAGCACCTTTCTAGCGTTCTGGATAAAATATCTGCACAAATAGCTGCAATGGTGATTGGTCTTCCTCTCATGGATCCAGAATTATCAATGAGTAGAGTCACTACTGTATCTTTAAAATCTAAATCTTTTTCTTTTTTGAATGACAAAGAATTATATGGATCCATAATAATTCTTGGAAGTTTCGAACTGTCTAATAATCCCTCCTCTAAATCAAATTCCCATGCTCTATTTTGTTTTGCAAGCAATTGTCTTTGAAGTTTATTAGCAAGTTTTGTTATAATATCTTGAAAGCCTATTAATTGTTGATCTAAATTTCTTCTTAATTTTGTTGCTTCATCTGCATTTTCTAAATTTTCAGCTTTTACAACTTCATCAAACTGAGTTGTAAATATTTTATAATCTAAATTGATATTATCTATTTTTTTTTGAGCTACTTGTTCTGAACTTTGTTCATCTGACTCTGTGTCTGATAACTGTTCGTCATAGTTAAATTCATCAACACTAAAATCAGCATCTAATGAAGCCTCAGATACATTTTCATCTTTTTCATCTTTATTATCTTCTTTGTCATTATTTTCATCTTCATTTGATGGATTATCTTGTCCTTGATCTTGATTTTCTTCTTTTCTTTCATCCTCATCTTCACTCTGAAAAATATCCATTTCTTCCAATATTTCTGAAAACTTTGAACTATAAATGTTTTGATCTTCAAGATTTTTAAGTAAAAATTCTTTATGTTTTTCTATAGCTTCCTCAAAGTCTTTTTCCCAAAAATTAAGCATTTTTGTTGTTAGAGGATTTAGCTTAATTTTATGAAAATTCTTAAGCATATATAGTTCGAATGCTTCTGATACAGATACATCTTCTTTAGTTTTTAATTGATCTTTGCGTTTACGATTTATTATTTGATGATAATTTTCTTGAAAATTTTTCTCAATTCCTTTTAACATTTTTCCCCCCAGAGTCTCATAACGTATTTTTTCAGCTATGTTATAAAGAGATCTAGAAGATGTATTTGAGGGAAGATTTTTTTTGTAAATTGTTTCATTACAAAATTTTTTTTTCAAAGCAGAGGAGTCTGTTTCTGCACGTAATCTTATAAAATCAGCTGGACTAGTTAAATTATCAATCTCTAGAAAATTAAACTCTTTTATTTTTTTTTCTTCAGAATTTGTTTTTTTTACGTCAAAATCATCAGCAATTACTTTTGCTGTAGAAGTTAAAGCAATTTTGAATTTTTCTTTTAAATTATTTTCTTTAGTGCTCATTAGATTTGAATATTAATCAAAGATTCTGGCAACTCTTCACCAAAACATCTTTGATAATATTCTGCGATAGTATTTTTTTCAATATCATCACATTTATTAAGAAAAGTTACTCTAAAAGCGTAACCAGTGTCTTTAAATATCTCTGCATTTTCTGCCCAATGTAACACCGTTCTTGGGCTCATTACTGTTGAAATATCTCCTGCAATAAATCCTTTACGCGTTAAAGATGCTACTTTTATCATGTTAGCAACCTTCTCTTTTCCCTTTGCGTTATTTAAGTTTTTATTTTTAGACAAAACAATGTCCATTTCTCTATCTAGGCTAAGGTAGTTTAAAGTTGTAACAATATTCCATCTATCCATCTGACCTTGGTTAATTTGCTGCGTGCCATGATAAAGACCTGTCGTATCACCAAGTCCAACAGTATTTGAAGTAGCAAATAATCTAAAAAATTTATTTTGTTTAATTACTTTGTTTTTATCTAGTAATGTAAAATTTCCCTCAGCTTCCAAAACTCTTTGAATTACAAACATTACATCAGGTCTACCAGCATCATATTCATCAAAAACAAGTGCAACCGGATTTTGTATAGACCATGGTAAAATTCCCTCATTAAATTGAGTTACTTGTTTACCATCTTTAAGAACAATCGCATCTTTTCCAATCAAATCAATTCTACTTACATGACTATCTAAATTTACACGGATGCAAGGCCAATTTAATCTTGCAGCAATTTGCTCAATGTGAGTAGATTTACCAGTGCCATGATATCCTTGAACTAAAACTCTTTTATTATAAGCAAATCCTGAAATAATAGCTAAAGTAGTATCTCTATCGAACTTGTAGTTTTTATCAATTTCAGGAACGTATTCATTCTTTTTTGAAAATGCGTCTACTTCCATTTCTGAATCAATACCAAAAGTCTGTTTTAATGAAACTTTAATATCCGGTTCTGTGTTAAGATTTGGTGTCAATTTTTTCTCTATATGTATTTTTTAATTGAGTGTAAGCTAATGTTATAAGTTTAAGTTTCTCCTCGTATTTTTTATTTCCAGAATTCATATCAGGGTGAAATTTTTTCACAAGTAATTTGAATTTATCTTGTATTTTCTTCCACTTTAAACCCACAGAAACCCCCAATATTCCAAAAGCTTTTATATCTTTATGATCGAATTTAAATTGACGCATATGATCATAATCTCCATTTATTTTT
>CACFEM010000026.1 GCA_902565325.1 uncultured Pelagibacteraceae bacterium | reverse complement strand
CCAAATGGAAAATTTGAGTTAGATAAAGATATGGAAATAGATCCAAAATATAGGATTCAATTTTTTAATAAAGAACTTGTAAAAATTTCTTATCTTCTAGATGAATTAAAGAAAGACAAATATACAAAACATATTTTAAGGCATTTAGCTAACGATAATATAGCTAAAGGCAGTGAAGTTTTGGCTGCAGAATTAGCTACAAGTATAAACAGATATGATTTTGCTATTCAGGTTTCAAAAATTGCTTCTTATCAGAAAAGATTTCATAATAAATTTAATTACCCAATAATAAGTACACCTAAAAATATTAACGGTCGAAAAATCCCTGAAAGTGCTTTGATCTTATCTATAATTAGACAAGAAAGTGAATTTGACTTAGAGGCTAATAGTCATGCTGGTGCAAAGGGATTAATGCAATTGATGCCTTACACTGCAAAATTAGTTTCGAAACAAGCTAAACTTCCTTATTCAAAATCAAGATTAACTACTGATCCAGAATATAATATTAATTTAGGTTCACACTATATTGCAGGTTTAATTCTACAATATGATGGTGCTTATCCTTTTGCAGTAGCTGCTTATAATGCTGGACCCAACAGAGTTAAATATTGGAAAAAAATAAATAAAGATCCACAAAAAAAACAAGTTGATTATGTTGATTGGGTTGAGTTGATAAAATTTAGAGAGACAAGAAATTACGTACAGCGTGTAATGGAAAATTATAATGTCTATAGATATATTTTGGAACAACGTCCTGTAACCATGAAAAACTTTTTTATAGATCAGCCTCTATTTTAGTGGCGGAAGAGGAGGGATTCGAACCCTCGGTACAAGTTTCCTCGCACGGTCATTTAGCAAACGACTGGTTTCAGCCTCTCACCCACTCTTCCGTATGACATTGTGTATTAAGCGATTGTATTGAAAATTCAATATATATAAAGTAATTATTCAATTATTATGAAAAATAAGTACTCAGTATTTTCGCTAATCAAAAATGCTCTTTCATATCATGAAAATTGGCAAAGAGCATGGAAAGACCCTACGCCTAAAAAAGAGTACGATGCAGTTATTGTTGGCGGTGGTGGCCATGGATTAGCAACAGCTTACTATTTAACAAAAAAACACAACATGAATAATATTGCTGTAGTCGAGAAAGGTTGGATTGGTGGTGGAAATACTGGACGTAATACTACAATTATTAGATCAAATTATTTATGGGACGCCAGTGCAGGATTATATGATCATGCATTAAAAATTTGGGAGGGTTTATCTCAAGAACTAAATTACAATGTAATGTTTAGTCAAAGAGGTGTAATGAACCTTGCACATAATTTACAAGATGTTAGAGATTTAAAAAGAAGAACACATGCAAATAGACTAAATGGAATTGATGCAGTTTACTTAAGTACCGAAGAGGTAAAAAAGTTTTGTCCAATTATAAATACATCACCAGATATTAGATATCCTGTTTTAGGAGGAACTTTACAACGAAGAGCTGGTACAGCAAGACATGATGCTGTTGCTTGGGGATATGCAAGAGGAGCCGATGCAATGGGTGTTGATATTATTCAAAATTGTGAGGTTAAAGGAATTAAAAGAAATGGAGATAGTGTTGAAGGAATAGAAACAACAAAAGGATTTATAAAAACTAAGAAAGTTGGTGTAGTTGCAGCTGGCCATTCTAGCGTTATAGCTAATATGGCGGGTCTAAGACTACCACTTGAAAGTAAACCTTTGCAAGCTTTAGTTTCTGAACCTGTAAAACCAATTATTGATACTGTTGTAATGTCTAATGCAGTGCATGCTTATGTTAGTCAATCTGATAAAGGAGAATTGGTCATTGGTGCTGGAACAGATGATTATGTTTCTTATACTCAAAAAGGTAGTCATCAAATAGTTGAAGGAACATTAAACGCTATATTAGAATTATATCCAATTTTCAGTAGAATGAGAATGTTAAGACAATGGGGAGGAATAGTAGATATTTGTCCTGACGCTAGTCCAATTTTAAGTAAAACTTCAATTAAAGGATTATACTTTAATTGTGGTTGGGGTACTGGAGGATTTAAAGCAACTCCTGGATCTGGAGATTTGTTTGCACATACTATCGCAAATGATGAACCACACAAACTTAATGCTGCATTTAATTTAAATAGATTTGTAAGCGGAGACCTTGTTGATGAACATGGGGCTGCAGCGGTTGCTCATTAATGTTTTTAATAAACTGTCCATACTGTGGAGAACGAGATCAGCAAGAATTTAAGGCTGGAGGAGAAGCTCATATCGAGAGACCTAAGCAACCAACAGAATTAAGTGATGATGAGTGGGCAGAGTATTTATTTATGAGAAAAAATATTAAAGGTGTTCAATTTGAAAGATGGAATCATGCACATGGTTGTCGTAAATGGTTTAATATGGTTAGAGATACATCTAATGATGAAATAAAAGCAATTTATAAAATGGGTGAAAAACCACCTTCTCAATAAAATGACTAAAAACTTAAGAGTAAAATCGAGTGAGTACATTGATGAAACTAATAGAATTTCCTTTAAATTTAATGGCAAAACTTACCATGGATTTAAAGGCGATACTTTAGCATCAGCATTACTTGCAAACGATGTTCATTTAGTTGGAAGAAGTTTTAAATATCATAGACCAAGAGGAATTATGACGTCTGGTTCTGAAGAACCAAATGCTATAGTTCAAGTAAACCCTGGTACCAATAGAACGGAACCCAATGTTAGAGCAACAGAGGTCGAGATTTATGAAGGTTTAGAGGCATCCAGTCAAAATTGTTGGCCAAGTGTTGAATTTGATATTGGTGGAATAAACAATTTTCTCTCCCCTTTTTTTCCAGCAGGTTTTTATTATAAAACTTTTATGTGGCCTGCTAGTTTCTGGGAGAAATATGAATTTTTCATAAGACACTCCGCTGGTTTAGGGAAATCACCAACAACAACTGATCCTGACATTTATGATCACCGTAATGTTCACTGTGATGTATTGGTTGTAGGTGCAGGTATATCGGGAATTATGGCAGCAAAAAATGCAGCTAAGAATAATTTTAAAACGTTGTTAGTTGAAGAAAAAAATGAACTTGGTGGATCAACTATTTATGAAAATAATGAATTTAACAAAATTGATAACAAAGCCCCTTCAGAGTGGTTAAAAAAAGAAATAGAGGAACTTAAAAATATTAAAAATCTTGAAATAAAAACTAGAACAAGTGTAGCTGCTTATCATCAATATAATTATCTTTTGGCTAGAGAAAATCTAACTGATCATTTAGAGGCAAAAGATAAAACAAATAAAATCAGACAAAGACTTCTTAAAATTAGAGCTAAGAAAGTTATTTTAGCTACAGGTGCATTAGAAAGACCTTTGATATTTAATAATAATGATAGACCAGGAATAATGCTTTCATCTGCAATAAAAAAATACAGTGAATTTTATGGTGTTGCGTGTGGTAGTAAAAATGTCTTTTTTACTAATAATGATAGTGCCTACGAAAGTGCTATTTCACTATACAATAAGGGTATCAATGTTGAAGCAATAATTGATATTAGAGAACAATCCGAAAGTAAAATTGTTAAAAAAGTAAAAGAAGCAGGTATTAAAATTTACTGGTCACACTCAATTGTTGATACAACTGGTTATAAAAGACTAAATAGTATTTCAATAATGAAACTATCTAATGATGGTACTTCAGTTACTGGAAGTAAAATTTCTATTTCGTGTGATAGCTTAGGAGTTGCTGGTGGTTGGACACCTGCTGTACATTTGTATACACAATCAGGAAGCAAACTTAAATTTGATGAAGAAAAAAAAGTTTTCTTACCAAATAAGGATACATCAGAACAAATAAGTGTAGGATCTTGTGGTGGTGATTTTAAAATTGATGAAATCGTAAAAAATTTAAATCAAAAGCTTAAAGATAGTCTAAATATTAAAGAAACGGATTTAGATAATATTAAAGTTGAGATTGATCAGGAAAACTCGAAAAGAAATATTTGGTTGCTTCCTTCTGATAAACCCTTGGGAAAAACTAAACCATTTGTAGATTATCAAAATGATGCAACAGCTAAAGATATAAAATTAGCATTAAGAGAAGGTTTTAGATCTATTGAGCATGTTAAAAGATACACGACTACCGGGATGGGAACTGATCAAGGTAAACTAGGAAATATGCATGCATTAGGAATAATTGCAGATACTGCTGGCGTTAAAATGGGAGAATTAGGAACTACTACATTTAGACCTCCTTACACACCATTAACATTTGGAACTATTGTAGGTCGAAATGTAGGAAAGTTTTTTGATATTTTTAGAAGAACGCCAATGAATGATTGGCATGTTGAAAATAAAGCTAAATTTGAAAATGTCGGACAATGGAAGAGAGCATGGTACTACCCTATTAACGGAGAAACTATGCATCAAGCAGTTCAAAGAGAAAGTAAAGCTGCTAGAGAAAGTGCTGGTATACTGGATGCTTCCACTCTTGGTAAAATTGATATTCAAGGAAGTGATGCTTCTGAATTCTTAAATAGAGTTTACACAAATGCTTGGTCAAAATTAGCTATAGGGAAATGTAGATATGGCCTAATGCTAAATGAGGATGGCATGGTTTATGATGATGGAGTTACAACAAGATTAGGTGAAAATCATTACATCATGACCACAACAACTGGTGGAGCAGCAAATGTTTTAGGTAAACTTGAAGATTATCTTCAAACAGAATGGCCTGAGCTTGATGTTTATTTAACCTCTGTAACAGATCATTATGCTACAGCGAGTTTATGCGGACCTAATAGTAAAAAAATTCTTAAAAAAATAATTCCTGATTTAGATTTATCAGATGAAAACTTTCCGCACATGTCATTCAAAGAAACGAAAATTGGCAATATTCAATGCAGAATAATGAGAATTAGTTTTACCGGAGAACACAGCTACGAAATAAATGTTCAAGCGAGTTATGGGAAAGATTTATGGGAAAAGTGTATGGAAGCAGGTCAAGAATTTAACATTACACCTTATGGAACTGAGACAATGCACTTGTTAAGAGCAGAAAAAGGTTTCATCATTGTAGGTCAAGATACAGATGGAACAATGACCCCTATTGATCTTCAAATGGATTGGATTGTAAGCAAGAAGAAATACGATTTCATAGGTAAAAGATCTCTTTATAGATCTGATACAATGAGAGAAGATAGAAAGCAATTAGTAGGTTTATTAACAGAGGATCCAAATGAAGTTTTAGAGGAAGGAGCACAAATAGTTTCTGAATTAAATCAAAGTCCAGTACAAATGCTTGGACATGTAACTTCAAGTTATTTCAGTCCAAACCTAAAGAAATCAATTGCACTTGCAGTAGTTAGAGGTGGAAAAGATATGATGGGAAAAAAACTTTATGTGCCCATGGAAAATAAAAATATTAATGTCACTGTTGCGAATCCAGTATTTTATGATGAGAAAAATGAGAGGTTAAATGCTTAACTATAATTCAGTTATTAAAAATGAAATTAAGCAAGAAAGTATTTCGGTAAAGGAAATCTCTCCAGTAATAAAAATTAATTTGAGAGGTAAAAAAAGAGAATTTTTAACAAATGTTGGTAAAAATCTTAACATGATCTTACCTACAGAAGCAAACACTTCAACAACGAGTGATAAATTAACAGCAATATGGCTTAGCCCAGACGAATGGATGATAATCTCAAATGAACTTGCAAGTAAAGACACAAATAAATCCGATCTATATGAAATGTTATTTAATAGTATTTCAAAAACAAATTTAGGTGCTGTTATAGATGTAACAGATCAATTTGTTCAATTAGAACTTAAAGGTGAAAATATCTATGAAATCTTTTCAGCAGGATCTCCCTTTAATTTTAATGAATTCAAAGAAAAAAAAGGATCAACAACTCAGACTGTTTTAAATCATGTAGATGTAATTCTGCACCATAAAGATGAAAATATTTTAAATCTGTTTGTTAGAAGATCTTTTGCTGAACATCTTTGTTCTTGGATTGAAGACTGTGCTTCAAGATTATAAACTTATTTTTTTCTTCTAAAGTCCCATGGCATTTCAAATTTACCTTGCCAAAGTCCTTTTTTTTCATTTTTAGCATTAATTTCGTTTGATATATATTTTTTTGAGTATTTTCTATAAGCTACTGCATAACCGTTTGAAACTAACCAAGAATTCAAGTTTAAATTTCTTTTATAACATTCTCCAATAAATCTTTTGTATCTATCAACATCCAAAATTTTACAAGTTATTACTTTGTTATTTATTTTTTTTTGTAATTTTTGAGTTGAAATTTTTCCACATGGATAATCTTTAGTAAAAGTAAAAAAAATTATTGTTAGATATGGTTTTTTACACATTTGCTTAAATTCAGGTGCATCAATTCCGTATAATCTTATCTTTTTTGAATTTATTTTTATTGTATCACCATCAATAATTTGAGCATTTCCAGAAATTTCTTTAATCTCTTCAGACCTAACATCGTTATATGTAAGAATAAAAAAAATCGAACAAATTATAATTAAAATTATCGCTTTTCTTTTTGTAAAAAACATACTTAAAAAATATTAAATATTAGCTAATTTATGTTTAATATAATATTTAACATAAAACAGTAACATCAATGATATCAACCATTGTAAGATAGCCCAAATATAAAAAAAAGTTTTAAAATCTGCATTTAAATACTTTGCAATGTAAAAGGATAAAACTGGTACTATAACATTTCTGCCAATATTATTAATCATGGCTTTTTCAGATTTTTTTAAAGCCATAAAGAATCCATTTGATAAGAAAAATATTGGATATGCAGGTAAAATAAATGCTGAAATCTTAAGGTACATCGAGCCATGCATAATTACCTCTGGGTTTGAAGAAAAGAATTTAGGAACAATGTCAGCACTTATAAAAATAACTACACCTGCGATTAACATTATAATTAGACCGTATTTTATTGAAGTAAAATAGGATTGCTCCACTCTATAGTAATATTTTGCACCAATATTTTGCGCAATTATAGAAATTATTGCTGTATTAATTCCTAATATTGGTAACAAAACTACTTGCTCAATTCTTGTGGCAGATCCATACCCTGCTACAGCATATTCACCAAATAACCCAACATATGTAAAAACAATTGTTGCAGCAATAGAATACCCTAATATGGCAATTGTAATTGGCATTGATTGAAAAAAAATATTTTTTAAGAAAAAAAATTTAGCTTTGAAATGGTCTAAAGTTATTTGTTTAATTCTTTGATTATTTAATACTTTTATCAAAAAAAACAACAAAGATACAAATTGAGCAATTAAAGTTGCTATCCCAATACCAGTTATTCCTAATGGTGGTATAAATAAAAAACCAAATATAAAAATTGGATTTAAAATAATGTTTAAGAAAAAAGAAAATATTAGAACATTTCTGTAAGTTTTAGTATCTCCTTCTGCGTGTAAAAATGAATTTAATGCTACTACTAAAATAAATAATATCGTACCTAAAAAAATTACATTTATATATTCAAGTCCAAGAATTGTTACTTCTTGAGAGGAATTCATTAATAAGAATATCTTTTCACCAAAAGCAAATCCTAAAATAGATACAACTATTGAGATTATAATCGAATAAATGATTACATTTCCAAAATAACTTAAAACATTTTTTTCGTTTTTTTCTCCTATACTACTGCCAATCAATGATGTTCCTGCTACGGTAACTCCAATGGATGTCGCAATAATCAAAAAATATATAGGAAAAGACTTGCTCAAAGCTGATAAGGCTTCTGGCGATATTTTTCCTGCATAAAAAGTATCTACGATTGTATAAAGTGTTTGGAATAAGGTTCCTACACTTGCTGGTACAGCAAGTTTTCTTACTAACAACGAAACTTCATCTTTTAATAAATTCATTAATTTAAGATTTGTTAATACTCTTTTTGGAAGATATGTCTTTTTCCTGCTTCTTTAGCAAGATTAATTTGTTTTTGTCTCATCCTAAATCTTGATTTTTGATGATCTGTTAGATTGTCGTGACAATTTGGACATGAAACACCCTCTTCATATTTTTTTGATTTTTTGTCCTTACGAGATATAGGTTTTCTGCAACCGCTACACATTGAGTAAGAACCAACTTTTAGACCATGTTTTAAACTAATCCTGTTATCAAAAACAAAGCATTCACCTTTCCATAAACTTTTTTTCTTATTTGTTTTTTTAAGATAATTTAAAATTCCACCATTTAACTGATAAATGTTATTAAACCCTTTATTCTCCAAATAAACAGATGCCTTTTCACAACGAATTCCACCAGTACAAAACATAGCAATAGGTTGATTTTTTTTTAATTTTTTTAGATATTTTGGAAAATCTCTAAAGTTATCAACATCAGGATTGATTGCTCCCTTAAATGTTCCAACATCGTACTCAAATGGTTTTCTCGCATCTATAAGAACAGTATCCTTTTCTTTAATCAGCTTATTCCATTTGATTGGATCTACATGGCTATCTTTTTTCTTTATTCTTTTATTTAAAGTTAAATTCATAGGAACAACTTCATTTTTAATTTTAACTTTAGGTTTGTGAAACGGTTGAAATAAACTTTTAGAGACATTACTGCTATTAAATTCTTTAAATTTAAGAGTTCTTTTTAAATTGTTAATTGTAAATTTAATGTCTGCAGCTTTACCAGAGATAGTTCCATTTACTCCTTCTTTAGAGACAATTATCGTACCTCTAATGTTTTTCTTTTTTAAAGTTTCAATCAAAACTTTTTGTTTTTTCTTAAGATAAGAAATTTTGACAAATTTATAAAAACCAACTACTTCAAACATTATAATTTTCTACAAACAGTCATACCATCACCAAGAGGAATTATTAACTTTTCAACCCTTGTATCCTTTGAGATATGACTATTAAACTCTTTAATATTTTTAGTAAATTTATCATTATTGTTTTCATTCACAACTTCTCCATACCATAAAACATTATCAATCATTATTAGACCATTTTTGTTCAATAATTGTAAAGAACGTTCATAGTATTCAATGTAATTCATTTTATCAGCATCAATAAAAACTAAATCAAACTTTTCATTTTTAATTTCATCTAAACTTTCTAAAGCAGGTTTAATTAATGTTTTTATTTTATGATCTTGATTAGCTTTTTTAAAAAAATCTATTGCAACTTTATTAGTTTCTTCATTTTTATCTAAAGCAATTATTTTGCCGTCATCTGATAATGCCAAAGCCATAGATAACGTACTTAATCCTGTAAATGTACCTATCTCTAAAATTTTTTTGATATTTGAAATTTTTATAATTAAATACAGAAATTGACTTTGTGAAATTGAGATTTGCATTCTTTTGATATCACCAAGAGAAGTGTTGTAATCAATTATTTCTTTTTGAACTGGATGTAAATTAAATCCATGACTTAAAATATACTCTTGGAGTTCTTTAGTTATATTTAGGTCTGAACCCATAAATTCTAAAGTTTTTTCTTTAAAATCTCATTAACTAATTGAGGATTTGCTTTTCCACCAGAAACTTTCATTACTTGACCCACAAAGAAACCAAATAATTTAACTTTACCTGATTTATATTCGGTAGCTTTATCTCTGTTATCATCAATAACCTTATCTATCAGTGCCTCAAGTGCTTTTGGATCACTCTCTTGTTTTAAACCTTTTTCTTCAACAATTTTCTTAGGATCTTTGTCACCTTCCATCATTTGTTCAAAAACTGTTTTTGCAATTTTTCCAGAAATTGTTCCGTCTTTAATTAAATTAATTAATTTTGATAAGTTGCCTGCGCTTATAGGGCTTTCAGTTATTTCTAAATTTTTTTCATTTAAGGCTGCAAATAATTCTCCAATTATCCAATTTGTTGCGAGTTTTACATCCGATTTCTTAATTACATTTTCAAAGTAATTTGATGTTTCAATATCAGAGACTAAAATGTTTGCTTCGTAAGGTGATAGTTTGAATTTTTCTATAAATCTTTTTTTCTTTTCATCTGGTAGCTCTGGAATTTCTGATTTTAAGTTTTCAATAAAATCATCTGAAACTTCTAATGGCAATAAGTCTGGATCTGGAAAATATCTATAATCATGTGCATCTTCTTTTGATCTCATTGATCTAGTTTCATTCTTTTTAGTATCAAAAAGTCTTGTTTCTTGATCAATCGTTTGACCATCCTCAATTAAATCGACTTGTCTATTAGCTTCGTATTCAATTGCCATCTGCATGAATTTTATTGAGTTAACATTTTTGATCTCACATCGGGTTCCAAACTCTTTTGAACCTTTTTTTCTAACAGATACATTTACATCAGCTCTTAAAGATCCTTCCTGCATGTTTCCATCACAGGTGCCTAAATATCTCATTATAGATCTTAATTTTTTAATATATGCATTAACTTCATCTGGGGATCTTAGATCAGGTTTACTTACAATTTCCATTAAAGCCACACCTGATCTATTTAAATCTACAAAAGTATTTTTAGGATCTAGATCATGAATACTTTTACCGGCATCTTGCTCCAAGTGTAATCTTTCTATACCTATCTCTTTTTGACCATCTGGCATATCAAGTATTACCTTGCCCTCACCTACTATTGGATCTTTGAATTGTGAGATTTGATACCCCTGAGGTAAGTCAGCATAAAAATAATTTTTTCTATCGAAGACAGATCTCTTATTGATTTTAGCTTTTAAACCAATTCCTGTTTTGATAGCTTGTTTTACACAATATTCGTTTATTACCGGCAACATTCCTGGAAATGCTGCATCAACTAAACTTACTTGAGTATTTGGCTCAGCTCCAAATTTGGTCGCTGATGTTGAAAATAATTTCGACTCCGATGTAACTTGTGCATGAACTTCTAAACCAATGACAACTTCATATTGATTATCATGTCTATTAATTAAATATTCAGATTTGTTCTTACTCACTTAATCCACCAATCAGTAATATTGTTTTTAAAATTAATTTTTTCTTCCATAGCATATGCAATGTTTAGAATATTTTGTTCATCAAAAGCTTTACCAATTATCTGTAACCCTAATGGATATCCTTTAGCATCATGGCC
>CACFEM010000025.1 GCA_902565325.1 uncultured Pelagibacteraceae bacterium | reverse complement strand
AATTATATGACAAAGCTCAAAAAGGTAACGATGAAGACAAATCTTTATTTGTTTCTGCTTGTCAATTTGTAGGACTATTGAATGAAAGCAAAGAAAATTGGCTTAAATTCAAAATTAGCAAAGCTTTAATTTCCGAAAAAGAAATTTTAAAATTCAGGAAAGAAATAACGCTAGAGAGAACAAAAATTACGAAGAAGCTGATAAAATTAGAAACGAGCTTTTAGATAAAGGTGTTTTAATAGAAGATAAAAATGGTAAAACGACTTGGAAATTTAAATGAGCAAGGAACAACTTTATATATTTGACACAACATTGCGTGATGGAGCACAAACCCAAGGTGTAGATTTTTCAATTGATGATAAGGAAAAAATCTCATCAGCATTAGATAAATTAGGTGTGGATTATGTTGAGGGAGGATGGCCAGGAGCAAATCCAACCGATACTGAGTTTTTCAATAAGGATCATAATTTTAAAACAACGAAATTAACTGCATTTGGAATGACTAAAAAATCTGAACATAGCGCAGAAAATGACCCTATGCTCTCATCATTAATTAATTCAAAAAGTACTTCTGTTTGCTTGTTTGGAAAATCATGGGATTTTCAAGTGGATGTCGCATTAGGAATAAGTAATGAGCAGAATTTAATTAATATAAGTGAAAGTACAAAACACATTGTTAAATCTGGAAAAGAGTTCATGTTTGATGCCGAACATTTTTTTGATGGTTATAAAGCTAATTCAGAATATGCAATGTCATGTTTAAAAGCTGCTTTTGATAATGGTGCTAGATGGATTGTATTATGTGATACTAACGGCGGTACACTTCCACACGAGATAACAGAAATTGTATCTAAAGTAAGCAAGCAAATTCCAGGAAAAAATTTAGGAATACATGCTCATAATGATACTGAAAATGCAGTAGCTAATAGTCTTGCAGCAGTTCAAGCAGGTGTTAGACAAGTGCAGGGTACTATCAATGGTTTGGGTGAAAGATGTGGAAATGCTAATTTGATGTCATTAATTCCTTCATTTTTTTTAAAGAAAGATTTTTCAGATAAGTTTGAATTAAGTATTAAAAGAGAAAATTTAAAAAATTTAACACAATGCTCAAGATTATTAGATGAGATATTAAATAGAAAACCTAATAAACATTTACCTTATGTTGGAGCTTCTGCTTTTTCTCACAAGGGTGGAATGCATGTTTCTGCAGTTCAAAAAGACCCAAAAACTTATGAACATATAAATCCAGAAGAAGTTGGAAACTCTAGAAATATAGTTGTTTCAGATCAATCGGGACAATCAAACATAATGTCGAGATTGAATTCGATAGGAATTAAAGTTGAAAAAAGCGATCCAAAAATTAAAAAACTTTTAGATGAAGTTAAAGATCGAGAATTTATTGGTTATAGTTATGATGGTGCTGATGCATCCTTTGAGCTGTTAGCTCGAAGATTGATGGGCGAGATACCAAGATATATTTCTATTAATGAATATGATGTCTCAGTAAAGAAAGATAATGCTGGAGAAATTGTTTCATATGCAAAAGCTCAATTAGAGGTAGATGGAAATAAAATTTTGTGTGAAGGACAAGGTAATGGACCCGTTAATGCGTTAGATAATGCAATTAGAAAGAATGTTAACAAGCTCGCTAAATATTCAGAATATTTAAAAGATTTAAGACTTGTTGATTACAAAGTGAGAATTTTAAACACTGGTACAGAAGCTGTAACAAGAGTTAGTATTGAAAGTACAGATTCGAAGGGTGTTAACTGGTTCACTATTGGAGTATCACCAAATATCATTGATGCATCTTTTAAAGCTTTAGTAGACAGTCTGGATTATAAGTTATTTAAGGATAAAGCTCCCGGAAGTTTGTAAGAATGAAAATTAAAAAATTTTCAGAAAAACCATCTGATTTTAAAAGTAGAATAGGGGCAAAACCAATAGTTTGTTATCCAAATACGAGTATTGAAGAAAAAAATTTAAAAATTTTACATTCTGCTCGAGAACACTTCGTTAAAAAAGATGAAGTATTAATACCTCCGAGAGATGCAAAAACTTTTGAAGTTAAATTTGGAGAGTTTTTTAGAATTGAAAGTGTAGAAGGACCTCAAGTAGGAGATTTAAATTTATTTAATTTAAATAATTTAGAGGAAAAATTTTACTCAGGTAAAACAAGAGCACTTTATGGTACTCACCTTTCAGTAGGTGATAAAATGTTTAGTAGTTTTCCTTATCTTAGATCTTTAGCAACAATAACTTGGGATACTTTAGATTGGTATGATTATGATAAAGATGGAGGATCGGTTCATGATGTAATTGGTACAAGATGTGATCCTTATACATCAAAACTATTGAGCGATAACGATTATCATTATTGTTGTCACTCAAATTTAACAAGAGCTTTAGTTAAAGAAAAAAATATTCAATTAGATCATGCAGAAAAAATAGTTCATGATGTATTGAATGTATTTATGTTAACTGGATTTACCAATGATACTAAACAATACTTTATGAAAGCAAGTCCTGTAAGACCTGGTGATTATTTAGAATTTTTTGCTGAAACAGACTTGTTAGGTGCTCTCTCTGCTTGTCCAGGGGGTGATTGTGGATCTGAACATTCATCCGATGTAGCAAAATGTTATCCATTAAAAGTTTCTGTTTGGACAGTAGATCCTAAATATTTAAATGATATCAAACCATCAACCATTTCTAATTATAACAGAAATCATGGTATAGATTAATGTCTGTTAACAATATTTCTTTTATTTTGCACAAACCTCAACTATCAGAAAATATAGGAGGTTGTGCAAGAGGAATGAAAAATTTTAATTTTAATAAACTTATAGTTATTGATCCTAAACCAATATTTCCAAATGATAAAATTTTAGCAACCTCAGTAGGAGCAAAAAATATAATTAATAAGGCAAAAAATTTTGAAAATTTAGAAAAACCTTTAAAAAATATTGATATTGTAATTGCAACATCAGCACGATTTAGAAACAAAAATATTAAACATATCCAATTAGAAGATTTAAAAAAAATAAATTATAAAAAGAAAATAGCTTTTTTATTTGGCTCAGAAGCATCAGGTTTATCAAATAATGAAATCAGCTATGCTAATTATACTCTTCAAATTCCAACTAATCCTGATTTTAAATCATTAAATCTATCTCATAGCTTAATAATAATTGCTCAATACCTATCAACCATAATTAACTCAAAAGCATCCTCTTTTAAGAAATCAAATAAAGTGAAGTCAGCATCAAAAAAAGAGATAGTCGCAATGGCAAAGCTGTGTATACAGAATCTTGAAGAGATTAATTTCTTTAAATCAAGAGAGAAGAAACCAATAATGCTTGAAAACTTGAGGAATATTTTTTATAGGATGGAATTATCAACTAAAGAAACGCGTATTTTATCAGGAGTATTTGCAAGTTTAGGTAAAAAACGTTGATTGACAAAATGTTGAGTAAGTTTATAAAGCCCACTATCAAATGACAAAAAGATTAAACTCTAAACACAAAGTTGACAGAAGATTAAAAGTAAACTTATGGGGTAGACCCAAAAGTCCATTTAATAAAAGAGCTTATGGACCAGGTCAACATGGTCAAACAAAAACATCAAAACCATCTGATTATGGAATACAGCTTCAAGCTAAACAAAAATTAAAAGCATATTATGGCAACATTAACGAGAGACAGTTTAGAAATATTTACAAAAAAGCAGTAATGCTTAAAGGTGATACTGGAGAAAATTTAATTGGTCTTCTTGAAAGAAGATTGGATGCCGTGATCTACAGAGCAAAATTTGCAACAACAATTTTTTCAGCTAGACAATTAATCAATCACGGCCATGTAAAAGTAAATGGTAAAAAAGTAAATATTGGAAGCTATTTAGTTAGAGAAGAAGATTCAATTGAGATAAGAGATAAATCTAAACAACTTGCAATAATCGATATTGCTCTTGCAAATAAAGAAAGAGAAACACCAGAATATATTCAGATGGACGAAAAAAACAAAAAACTAAAGTTTGTTAGAGTTCCAAAGTTTGAAGAAGTTCCATACCCAATTGTTATGGAGCCTAATTTGGTAATTGAATATTATTCTAGATAATTAGCTTTTAGCTTTAAAATTTATATTTTTGCTTTCAAAAAGTTTTGCCAATTCACCGCTCTCATACATTTCTTTCACAATGTCACATCCACCAATAAATTCATTTTTAACATAAAGTTGGGGTATAGTTGGCCAGTCACTAAAAACTTTAATACCTTCTCTTAAATTTTGATTTTCTAAAACATTTATACCTTTAAAATTTACCTCTAGGATTTTTAAAATATTTGAAGTAGCCATCGAAAATCCACATTGTGGAGCGTCAGGTGTACCTTTCATAAACAAACATACTTCGTTGTTTTCAATTTCATTTTTTATTAAATCATTTGTTTGTTGATCCATTTAACTCTCCTTTGTTTTAATTGCTAATGCATGAAGTTCATTACCCATTCTACCTTTTAATGAGTTGTAAACCATTTTATGTTGCTCAATTTTACTTTTTCCAGAAAATTGAGATGAGGTAACAGTCGCTGAATAATGATTTCCATCACCTGCCAAATCTTGTATTTCAACAATTGCGTCGGGCATTGCCTCTTTTATAAAATTCTCAATTTCTTTTAAATCCATCGCCATTATTTACTCATATAGTTAGTAAGCCAACTTTTATTAGAAGTTAATAATTCGTCAATTGTAACTTTTGTCTTATCGTTAATATATACTTCATTTTCAATAATTGTGCCAAGTTCATCAAAATGGACTGCATTTTTATTCAATATATCAGCTACTTTTTTAAAATCTTTTTTGTTAATTTCTATAATATATCTACCTTGATCTTCAGCGAATAAGTATTCTATTTCATTAATTAAATATTTAGGTTTATTAATATTTATTCCTTTATTTCCTTTAATACACATCTTTACAACAGCAGTAATTATGCCACCTAAAGAAATATCGTGTGCACTTTTAATTAATTTATTATCAATCAATTTAAGCAATGTTTCTCCATTATTTTTTTCATTAAATAAATTCACTTCTGGTGGTGGTCCATTTTTTTCATCTAAAATAGTTCTTGCAAATAAACTTTGATCAATATGTCCTTCGGTTTTTCCAATTACTAAAACTAAATTATCAACCTCTTTAAAATCCATAGTAATCATTTTTTTATAATCTTTGATTAACCCAACCCCACCAATTGCAGGGGTTGGTTTTATACCTTGGTCTTTCGTTTGGTTATAAAAAGATACATTTCCAGAAACTACTGGAAAATTTAAATATTCGCTTGCTTCACCAATACCTTGAACACATTCAACAAACTCACCCATGTTTTCTTCATTTTCAGGACTTCCAAAATTTAAACAATTTGTTATAGCAATTGGTTTTGCACCAACAGATATAAGGTTTCTAAAACTTTCACATACAACTTGCTTTCCACCAGTTGAAGGATGGGCCCAGCAATAAATCGCAGAGGAATCTACAGAAGCGGCCACTGCTTTACCTGTTCCATGAACTCTCACAACACCCGCGTCTCCACCAGGTTTTTGTATTGTATCTCCCATTACAGTGTGATCATATTGTTGCCAAATCCATTCTTTACTACACACATTAGGATTTGCTAAAATTTTTTTTAAAGTATCAATAATTTTTAAATGTTTAATATTTTCTTTTTTAATCTTATTTTTTTTAGGAAGTTTTGCTTTTTTCCATTTACGATCATACATTGGCGAGTTTTCAACTAATGTGTTAACTGGAATATCTGCAACTTTTTCTTCATCAAAATAAAGTTCTATTTTTTTAGACTTAGTAGTTTTACCAATCACAGCAAAATCTAAGTTCCATTTATCAAATATTTTTTTTGCATCTTCCTCTTTGCCGTTTTCTAAAACAATCAACATTCTCTCTTGACTTTCTGAGAGCATAATTTCATAAGGCGTCATCTTGGCTTCTCTACAGGGCACTTTATTTAAATTAATTTCAATACCAAGGTTTCCTTTTGATGCCATTTCAATACTTGAAGAAGTTAAACCAGCAGCACCCATGTCTTGGATAGCTATAATTGAGTCTCCAGCCATTAGCTCTAAACAAGCTTCTAGTAAAAGTTTTTCTGTAAACGGATCTCCAACTTGAACTGTTGGTTTCTTTTCCTCAATTTTTTCATCAAAACTAGCTGAGGCCATACTTGCACCATGTATTCCATCTCTTCCAGTTTTAGATCCAACATAAATCACAGGCTTATTTAAGCCAGCTGCTTTGGAGTAGAAAATCTTATCTTTTTTGACCAATCCTAATGTCATAGCGTTAACCAAAATATTCCCATTATAGGAGCTATCAAAACTTGTTTGGCCAGCAATAGTAGGAACACCCATACAATTTCCATAACCACCTATTCCATGAACAACACCTCTTAATAAATTTTTAGTTTTTTTATGTTGTGGTGATCCAAAATGAATAGAGTTTAAGTTAGCTATTGGTCTTGCACCCATTGTAAATACATCTCTCATTATTCCTCCAACACCAGTAGCAGCTCCTTGATAAGGCTCAATAAATGAAGGGTGATTGTGACTTTCTATTTTAAAAACTATTGCATCATTATCCTCAATATCGATAACACCTGCATTTTCTCCAGGACCTTGGATAACTTTCTTTCCTTTAGTAGGTAGCTTCTTTAAATGTAATCTCGATGATTTATAAGAACAATGTTCATTCCACATTGCAGAAAAAATCCCTAGTTCTGTGATATTAGGGGTTCTCTTTAATAGCTCACAAATTTTAGCGTATTCATCTTTCTTTAAACCGTGATCAACTGCTACTTGTTCGTTTACAATCATTTTAAGTTATTTATTAAATTTTTAAAAAATAATGATCCGTCCTCACCAGATAAAGATGTATCAATCATTCTTTCAGGGTGAGGCATCATTCCTAGAACATTTTTTTCTTTATTAAATATACCAGCAATATTTTTTAAGGATCCATTAGGATTAAATTGATCTTCTATTTTTCCATTTTTATCACAATAGTTGATAGCTATTTGATTATTATCTTCAATTTCTTTTAATTGATCATTGGTACAAAAATAATTTCCTTCATTATGAGCTATATGAAATTCTAAAACTTCGTTATCAACATTTTTAAAATATTTATTTTTTTTATCATTAATTTTTACAAAAACGTTTTTACAAATAAATTCTAAATATTTATTTCTAAGCAAAACACCAGGAACCAAACCAGTTTCTACCAATATTTGAAATCCATTACAGATACCCATAACCATACCTCCTGAATTTGCAAAATTAATTACAGACTGCATTATTTTTGATTTAGATGCCATACTTCCACATCTTAAATAGTCCCCATATGAAAAACCTCCTGGCAAAACAACTAAATCACTTTTTGGTAATTCAGCATCAGCATGCCAAACCATTTTATTTTTAAATCCAAATTTTTTTAGAGCAACATCCATGTCTCTGTCGCAATTTGAACCAGGAAAAGTAATAACTGATGATTTCATTAATTACTTTGGATCAATAATTTTATAATTTTCAATTACAAGATTTGCCAAAAGTTTTTTACACATTTCTTCAACTTTTGCTTTTGCTTTGTCGTTATCAGTTTCTTTTGTGTCTATTTCAAAATATTTACCTTGTCTAACTTCATTCACATCATCAAAACCCATTCCATCTAGAGTTTGATGAATTACTTTTCCTTGTGGATCAAGAACATCTTTTTTTAAAGTTATAATTACTGAAATTTTCATTTTTTCTTTCTTTTTACCGATGAAAGTTGGGTGACATTTACAGCAGCAACATTTGATTGCTCATGAAGTATTCCAAGTCTTTTTGCAACTTCTGTATAAGCGGGAATAAGATCTCCTAAATCTTTTCTAAATCTGTCTTTATCAAGTTTTTTATCAGTTAAAGTATCCCACAATCTGCATGTATCAGGGCTTATTTCATCAGCTAATATAATTTGATTTTTTTCACTCTCATGAGTGAAGCCAAATTCAACTTTAAAATCCACTAATTTTATTCCAACACCTCTAAACATTCCTAGTAAAAAATCATTTAGTCTAGATAGATTTTCATCTATCCAATCAAGCTGCATAACATTGAGCCAATTAAAAGTTAAAATATGCTCACGACTAATTATTGGATCTCCAAGCTTATCATCTTTAAGACAGTATTCTATTAATGGTCGTTCAAGGACAGTTCCTTCCTCGATACCCAATCTTTTAGTTAATGATCCGGTTGCAATATTTCTTACTATAAATTCTATAGGTATTATATCAACTAGCTTAACTAATTGTTCTCTCATATTAATTCTTTTTACTAAATGATTTTTAATTCCAATTTCAGATAAATTTGAGAGTATATGTTCAGATATTCTATTATTTAGAACTCCTTTGCCTTCAATAGTAGTTTTTTTTTGATTATTAAATGCAGTAGCATCATCTTTAAAATATTGAATAACTAAATTTTTATCATTTGTAGCATAAATGATTTTAGCTTTTCCTTCGTATAATTTTTTCCCTTTTTTCATTATTTAAAAACTCTTCTAAAGATAAAACTCACATTTTTAAAGTGTTTAGAATAATTAAATATAGATTTTAGTTTTTTTGGTGAAATTTTACTCATTATAAATTTATCTGATGAAATGACATCAATTAAGTTTAAATTTTCTGCAAAACATTTTTTTGCATAAGATTGCACTAATTTATAAGATTTTTCTCTGCTTAATCCTGTTTTAGTTAATTCCAACATAACTTCTTGAGAGAAAATTAAACCTTTGGTTAAATTTAAGTTTTCAAGCATTTTTTTAGGATAAACAACCATGTTATCTAAAATATTTGCAAGTCTTACCAATGCAAAATCAGTTGTTATATTAGCATCTGGTCCGATATTTCTTTCAACACTTGAATGAGAAATATCTCTTTCATGCCAAAGAGCAATATTTTCAAGTGCTGGCACTACTGAACTTCTAACCATTCTAGCTAAACCGGTAAGATTCTCACTTAAGATAGGATTTTTTTTATGAGGCATTGCAGAGGATCCTTTTTGTTTTTTTGAGAAATATTCTTGTAGTTCATAAACCTCAGTTCTTTGTAAGTGTCTTATTTCAACTGCCACTCTCTCTATTGAACCTGCAATAATCCCTAAAACAGAAAAATAAAATGCATGTCTATCTCGTGGAATTACTTGTGTGGAAATTGGTTCAACTTTTAAACCTAATTTTTTGGCAACATGTTTTTCAACGTTTGGATTAATGTTAGCAAATGTTCCAACAGCACCAGATATTGCACAAGTAGACACTTCATCGATAGCATCTTCTAGTCTTTTTCTATTTCTTTTGAATTCTTCATAAAACGAAGCCAATTTTAATCCAAAAGTAATTGGCTCAGCATGGATACCGTGGCTTCTTCCCATACACGGAGTAAATTTATATTTTTTTGCCTGCTTTTTTAAAACTTTTAAAATTTGATCTATATCTTTTAAGATGATTTTACCTGATTGAACCAACTGAATGTTAAAACTTGTATCTAAAACATCTGATGATGTCATTCCTTGATGCAGGTATCGTGCTTTAATCCCAGCTTTTTCAGTAACAGACGTAAGAAATGCTATCACATCGTGTTTAACTACAGACTCTATTTTATGAATTCTAGTTACATTAATTCTAGCTTTTTTTCTTACAACTGAAGCAACACCTTTTGGAATTTGACCAAGTTTTTCCATTGCTTCAGCTGCTGCAACCTCAACATCTAACCAGATTTTATATTTATTTTCTTCTGACCAAATATCAGTTAATTCTTTGCGCGAGTATCTTTTAATCATTAATTATAAGTATGGAGGCTTTGAATAACCTTTAGCAGATTCTGTAAAGATTTCATAACCATTTTCAGTAATTCCTAACGTATGTTCAAATTGTGCAGATAAAGATTTATCTTTTGTAACAGCTGTCCAACCATCATTCAACATTTTTACATCGTATTTACCTGCGTTTATCATTGGTTCTATTGTAAATGTCATGCCAGGTCTTAATTCCATGCCTGTATTTTTTTTACCATAGTGTAAAATATTTGGTGGCTCATGAAATGTAGTACTTATTCCATGGCCACAAAAATCTCTAACAACTGAAAACCCTCTTTCTTCTACAAACGATTGAATTTCATAACCTATATCTCCTAATTTAATCCCAGGTTTTAAAATTTTAATAGCTCTCATCATAGACTCGTAAGTAGTATCAATAAGATTGTTTAACTTAATTGGAGTTTTTCCTACACAAAACATTCTACTTGTATCACCATAATGTTCATCAACAATTGCTGTCACATCAACATTAACGGCATCACCTTCTTGTAAAATTCTATCGGAAGGTATTCCATGACAAACAACATGATTTAAAGATGTGCATAAGGATTTTGTAAAACCTCTATAATATAGTGGAGCAGAGTGACCGCCATTGTCTCTAATAAATTCATATCCTAACTTATCGATATAATCTGTAGAAACGCCTTCTTTAATGTTTTCAGTTAACATATCTAAGGTTCTTGCAGCAAGTTTTCCTGCAACTCTCATTTTTTCAAATTTTTCTTTAAAATCAGTCATCTATAATTTTTAATTTTTTATCTATAAAAATTTTCTTAGAATTTATATCACATCTATAAGCCAAAAAATTAACACCAGCTTTTTTAGCTTTTAGGTAGGCGTTGTAATATTCTTCGTCTATATCTTTAGCTATTTTAAAATATTTCATATTTTGAATTTGAACTAAAAATATTAAGTATGTTTTATAACCTTTTTTTATGGCATCAATAAGGGCTAATAAATGCTTAATCCCTCTAGTTGTTGGCGCATCTGGAAATTCAGCGGTATCTTTATTTCTAAATAATGTAACATTTTTGACCTCAACAAAAGTTTTTTGACCCTTTTTTTCTAATAAAAAATCAAATCTTGTCTCTTTATTAAAAAAAACTTCTGGTTTTATGGTGTCATTGTTATTCAGTTCGTTTATTAAATTATTTTTAAGTCCGTGCTCAACTATTTTGTTTGCCATATGAGTGTTTACACCAACTAAATTTTTTCTAGATTTTATAATCTCAAGCCCATACTTAAGCTTTCGTTTTGGATCATTATTAGGAAGTAAATAAACTTCATTTCCTTCATCTAACAAACCTTTCATTGATCCTGTGTTAGGACAATGAGCTGTGACAATTTCCTTACCTAGTTTTACATCACTAAAAAACCTTTTATAACGTTTGATTAGTTTGCCTTTTACTAAAGACTTGGTAAATTCCATTAGTAAATTATATAATTCATATGAGTAAAAAAGTAAAAGTTAATGCATCAATTTTAATTATTGGTAATGAAATATTATCTGGTCGAACCCAAGACACCAATACTTCTACTTTAGCAATCTGGTTAAATTCTATTGGTGTTAATGTTGCTGAAGTAAGAGTAATTCCAGATATTGAAAAAACAATTGTAGAAACACTAAATTTTCTTAGATCTACTTATGATTACGTGTTTACAACTGGTGGTATTGGTCCAACACACGATGATATTACAGCTCAGTCAGTATCAAAGGCTTTTGGAATAAAATACGGGGTTCATAAAGAAGCTTTTAAAATTTTAGAAGCTTATTACCAACCAGGTGAATTTAATGAAGGCAGACAAAAAATGGCCTGGATGCCAGAGAATGCAAAATTAATTTTAAATCCAACAAGTGGTGCACCAGGTTTTAATGTTGAAAATGTATTTTCATTGCCAGGTGTTCCATCCATTTTGAAATCAATGTTGGGTGGCTTGACTAACAGAATAGTAGGGGGAAAGCCTATTAAAAGTCTTACTATAAGTTTAAAAACTGTTGAAAGTGAAATTGCAAATTCATTAACCAAAGTTCAAAATAATAATATAGATGTAGAAATTGGAAGTTATCCTTTCTTCCACGCAGGTAAATTAGGTGTATCAATTGTGATAAGATCAGAAGATCAGAATAAAATAGATGATTGTAATTCTCAAATTTTAAAATTTGTAAATGAAAAAAAAATTGAAGTAGTAGATCGATAATGTTGTATTTTGCGTATGGTAGTAATCTTCATCATTTTCAGATGAAACGTAGATGTAAAGATAGTATTTTCTTAAAAAAAATAAATTTAAAAGACTTCAGATTAACTTTTAGAAGCAAGTATAGAGCTGCGGATATTGAGCCTAAAAAAAATTCTATTGTTCCAGGTGCATTATTTGAAATTTCAAAAAGTGATGAAAAAAAATTAGACGTATATGAGGATTTTCCAATTCTTTATAAAAAGCATTATTTTTATTATTATGGAAAAAAAGTTATGACTTATACAATGGTAAAAAA
>CACFEM010000024.1 GCA_902565325.1 uncultured Pelagibacteraceae bacterium | reverse complement strand
GAGCATCTATTAAAAAATTAAATATTGATAAAGCATTAAAATCATCAGGCGTAGTAAGTATACTTACTGGCAAAGAAATAGCTGATGATAAAATTGGAGGTTTGATAGCAGGTTGGGCAATTAGAAGTGAAGATGGTACAGAAATGAAATGTCCAGGAAACCCTCCACTAGCTAAAGATAATGTAAATTTTGTTGGAGATCCAGTTGCTGTTGTAATTGCTGAAAGTTTAGCAGAAGCAAAAGAAGCTGCGGAAAAAGTTGAAGTTGATTACAAAGTATTAAAAGCAGTAACAAGTACTGCAGATGCTATGAATGGAGATACTATCCACGAAGGAATTGATAAAAATCTTTGTTTTGACTGGCTATTAGGGGATAGACAAAAAGTTAAAGAAGCATTTGATAAGGCTGATAAAGTAATTTCTATCGATATCATTAATAATAGATTAATTCCAAACGCAATGGAGCCAAGAGCATGTGTTGCTGATTACAATGCAGCATCTGAAGAGATCACTTTATACACAACAAGTCAAAATCCACATTTATCAAGATTGATAATGTCTGCCTTTGGAAATGTAGCTCCTGAACATAAGTTAAGAGTTGTAGCTCCAGATGTTGGTGGTGGTTTTGGTTCTAAAATAAATGTCTATAACGAAGATATTGTTTGTAGCTGGGCAGCTAAAAAAATTAACAGAGCTATTAAGTGGGTTGCAGAAAGATCAGAATCTTTTTTAACTGATATTCATGGAAGAGATCATGTTACTCATGCAGAATTAGCAGTAACTAAAGATGGAAAGTTCCTTGGTTTTAAAAATGAAACCATAGCAAACCTTGGAGCTTATGCTCGAGTATTTGGCACAGTGACACCAACTTATTTATTTGGACCTTGTGCAACTGGAGTTTATGAAATTCCAGCAGCTTATACAAACGTCAAAGCTGTATATACAAATACAGCTCCAGTAGACGCTTATAGAGGTGCAGGAAGACCAGAGGCTACATACACTATTGAAAGATTAGTTGAAAAAGCTTCAATGGAATTAGGGATAGATAAAACTGAACTTAGAATTAAAAATTTCCCTACAGCATTTCCTTTTAAACAAACATTAGTTCATACTGTAGATTCTGGAGATTATGTTGCTGGAATGGAAAAGGCAAAACAGATGGCAGACTACAAAGGTTTTGAGGCAAGAAGAAAAGAGTCTGAAGCCAAAGGAAAACTAAGAGGAATAGGTGTTACTTCATATTTTGAAGCATGCGGTATTGCTCCTTCAGCTGCTGTAATGTCTTTAGGATGTGGCGTTGGATTATGGGAATCTGCAGAGGTTAGATTTAATCCAACTGGACAAGTCACTGTTTACACAGGTTCACATAGTCATGGACAAAGTCACCAAACAACTTTTGCTCAAATAGCAGCAGATGAGTTAGGTGTACCAATAGAAAATATAGATATCGTTCATGGAGATACAGATAAAGGAACATTTGGAATGGGAACCTATGGTTCCAGATCTTTAGCTGTGGGCGGTATTGCTATTGTTAATGCTTGTAAAAAAATAGTTGAAAAAGGTAAAAGAGTTACAGCAAAAATGTTAGAGGCAAATCCAGAAGATGTTGAGTTTAAAGATGGTGAATTTATTGTTTCTAAATCAAATAAAAAGAAAACAATTGGAGAAGTAGCTTTTGCTTGTTATTTACCTGGTGTTAGAGATGAAATGAAATCTCCATTACCAGAAGGTGATGAGCCTGGTTTAAAAGAAACTTCTTTTTATGACCCTTCAAACTTTTCTTTCCCAGCAGGGACACATATTGCAGAAGTTGAGATAGATCCTGAAACAGGACATGTTAAGCTTGAAAAATATACAGCTTGTGATGACTTTGGAAGAATAATTAATCCAATGGTTGTAGAGGGACAAGTTCATGGAGGTCTTGCTCAAGGTATAGGTCAAGCATTGTATGAAAATGCAGAGTATGATGAGACTGGTCAGTTGATGACAGGGTCTTATATGGATTATACGATGCCACGTGCAGATAATTTTCCTGAGTTCAATATTGGTTATACTTGTACACATGCAACCACAAATCCTTTAGGAGTTAAAGGTTGTGGAGAAGCTGGAGCTATAGCAGCACCACCAACAGTAATGAATGCTGTAATTGATGCTTTAGGTGGACAGGAAGTTACTATGCCAGCTACGGCTGAAAAAGTGTGGAAGGCTTGTAAAAATCTAAAAAAATCTAACTCAAAAGCAGCATAGGAGGTTTATGAAAGATTTTAATTATCATTCAGCAAAAGATAGCAAAGAAGCATCTAAACTTGCTTCATCTAGTTCTGCCTTTTTAGCAGGAGGGATGACTACTATTCCTTCAATGAAGTTAGGTTTAGCCACTTATAAAGATTTAATCGATGTAAAAAATATTAAAAAATTAAGTGGAATAAAAGTAAGTGGTAAATCAGTTACAATAGGAGCTGCAACTAAACATGTTGAAGTTGCTAATTCTAAAGATGTTAAAAAAGCAATTCCGTCATTGTCTAGTTTGGCTGAAGGAATTGGTGATCCACAAGTAAGAAATAGAGGAACGATAGGCGGTTCAATTGCAAATAACGATCCATCAGCTGATTATCCATCTGCATGTATAGCTTTAAACGCTACAATACATACTAACGAAAGAAAAATTGAAGCGTCAAAGTTTTTTAAAGGAATGTTCGAGACAGCTTTAAAAAAGGGTGAGTTAATTGAAGCTGTAGAATTTCAGATACCAGAAAAATCAAGCTATCAAAAACATCCTAATCCTGCTTCCAGGTATGCAGTTGTAGGTGTGTATGTCGCAAAACATAAAAGTGATGTAAACGTTGCTGTTACAGGTGCAAAATCATGTGTTTATAATGATAAAGAAATGGCAAAAGCACTTTCAGGCAATTTTTCTTCTTCATCAATAGATGGAATGGATCTTGATAGTTCTGATATGAACTCAGATATTCATGCTTCTGCAGAGTATAGAGCTAGTTTAGTTGTCACGCAGGCTAAAAAAGCCGTTGATGCTTGTTAGTTAAAAACTATATTTTATCAGATGAAAAATTCATTTGATGAGAAAATTTTAGATGAAGCTCAAGATTGGATCAAAGCTAATCAAAAAGTAGTTTTAGCAACAGTAATTCAAACCTGGGGATCATCACCTAGACAAGTTGGCAGTAGAATGATTGTCAATGAAAAGGGAGATTTTTCGGGTTCTGTTTCTGGCGGATGTGTTGAGTCTGCAGTTGTAAGTGAGTGCCTATCATTAATTAAAGATAAAAAGCCTTGTAAAAAAATAGAATTTAAAGTTTCAAACGAGAGTGCGTGGGAAGTAGGACTCGCATGTGGTGGAGAAATTGCAGTATATATTGAGCAGATACACTAATGAAACTTAAAACACTTGAAGAAATTTTAAAAAAAAAATCATCAAAAACTGAGTTTGCAATTCTTACAAATTTAGAAAACGGGAATAGTGAGATTTATATGCCTGGAACTTCTCCAGAAGGAGAGTTTTCAAAATACACAAACGAAATAGAAAAATTTTTTAAATCAAAAAAAAATGGAGTTATAGAAAATTCAGAGATTTTTGTTGAAACTTATATAAAACCAATAAAAGTAATTATTGTTGGTGCTGTACATATTGCGCAATACTTAGTTGATTTTGCAAAAAGTTTAAATTTTGAAATTAGTATCATAGACCCAAGAGGATATTTTGCATCTGAGCAAAGATTTCCTGATATTAAAGTTATTAATAAGTGGCCAAAAGAGGCTTTTGAAGAAATTGAAACAAATTCAAATACAGCCTTAATAGCTTTAACACACGATCCAAAAATAGATGATCCTGCTTTACAATTCGCTCTAAAGAATAAATTTTATTATATCGGAGCACTTGGTAGTAAAAAAACTCACGAAAACAGATGTCAAAGATTAAGTGAGGCTGGATTTACTAATGATGAAATCAATTCAATTCATGGACCAATTGGAATTAAACTTGGAGGTAAATCTGCTCCAGAAATTGCTTTATCTATTATAGCTCAATTAGTTTCTGAAACTTATAAAAAGTGATTAAAGTTATATTACTTGCCGCTGGTTTGTCCAAAAGAATGAAATCAGAAAATAAACTTATTAAGTTATATAAAAATAAACCTCTAATTAATTATTCACTAAATGTATTAAAAAAAAGTAAAGTAAATAAAATTATTATAGTTCTTGGGCATCAACATAAAGAAGTAAGAAAAATAATTAAAAAAAATAAAAAAATTATTTTTACCTATAACAAAAACTATAAAAAAGGAATGGCCTCTTCCATAAAAATGGGATTAAAAAAAGTATCTAAAAATGACAAGGGCTTTATCGTAGCTCAGTCTGATATGCCATTTGTTAAACTATCAGATATAAATAAAATCTGCAGATCTATAAAAACTAAAAAATTCTTAGTTCACGCTTTAAAATATAAAAATAGATTAGGTAATCCCATTGGTTTTGATATTTCTTTGATAAAAAAATTTAAAAATATTAAAGGTCAGTTTGGAGCAAAGTTTATGGTTAAAAGGCTTAAAAATAGAACAAATTTTATTAATATAAGTAGCCTTAAATCCTTTAAAGATTTCGATAAGGTTTCAGATTTTAGAAGCTGATTTAGTAATTTTAACCCTAAAAAGTAAAAGAATTATTAAAAGTATTAAAAATATAAGTGGCTTAAAAAATATTGTTTTTGATAGCCAAATAAAATGAAGTACACCAAAAATTGCAATTACATAAATTAATTTATGAATTTTTTTCCAATTTTGTTTCAAGAGTCTAACCATTTTTTGAGATGATGTTACAGCCAGAGGGATTAATAAAAGCCAAGCTGAAAAACCAATAAAAATAAACTTCTTTTTTAAAACATCATTTATCAATGGTTCAAAATCAAATCTGTAATCTAGACCAACGTAACTCAACATATGAACAGATGCATAAAAAAAGGCGAACAAACCAAGCATTCTTCTAAATTTGATCCATTCCAACGATTTGGTAATTTTCCTAAGTGGAGTCATTGAGAGAGTTAAAAAAATAAAAATTAATGTCCATTCACCAAAGTGATTAATAATTCTATCCACAGGCTCTGGTCCTAATTGATTAAAAACTATTTGATAAGTAATTAAGTAGATTGGCCAAAGCGAGAGAAAAAAAACTATAATTTTAGAATAGCTTTTCAATTTAGTTTAATAATTTTTTTTTAAATCCATACCGCTATAAAGACTTGCAACTTCATCTCCATAACCATTAAACATTAAGGTCTTTACTCTAGGCGCCCAAACACCTTCACCAATTATTCTTTCAGTTGCTTGAGACCATCTTGGATGATCAACATTAGGATTAACATTTGAGTAAAACCCATACTCTCTAGGAGAAGCCCACATCCAGGACGAGGTAGGCATTTTTTCTACAAATTTAATTTTAACAATTGCTTTGGCACTTTTAAAACCGTACTTCCATGGAATAAATATTCTAAGTGGTGCTCCATTTTGATTTGGGAGTTTTTTACCATATAAACCTGTCACAACTGTTGTTAAAGGATGCATAGCTTCATCAATTCTTAAACCCTCTTTATACGGCCAGTTCAAAACGGGATATCTTTGACCTTTCATCTGATCAGGATCGTATACACTTTCAAATTCAACAAATTTTGCTTTATTAGTTGGTTTAACTTTTAATAGCAATTCGCTTAAGGAAAAACCCATCCACGGAATTACCATTGACCAACCTTCAACACACCTTAAACGATATATTCTTTCCTCAGAAACAAACATCTCCGAGATTTCCTCCGTTGATAATTTAATTGGTTTTTCAACTTCTCCTTCAATAGCTATTTCCCAAGGGGTTGTTTTAAATATTTGAGAATTTCTATGAGGATCACTCTTTGATGTTCCAAACTCATAATAATTATTATAAGTCGTAATATCTTTATAACTTGTTAATTTATCTCTCTCGCTTGCTAAAGATTTATTTACAAATGGTATAGTAGAAATAGCTAGTGAGCTTGCACCAAGACCTATAGATTTAATGAAAGATCTTCTTTTTTTATAAATACTTTCTGGTGTAATTTCTGAATTTTTAAATTTTATCATTTTAATTGTTTAGAGATACTCCTTTCAACCACTCACTATCCTCATTTTGATAATGTTCTTTTTTCCAAATCGGAGATCTTTTTTTAATTTCCTCAATTATGTATCTAGATAAGACAAAAGCTTGATCTCTATGTTTGCAAGCTACACCAATAATAATGCTTTTTTCTTTTAAACCCACATATCCTTTAACATGTTCAATAAATACTGCTTTTTCTTTAATATTTAACTTGTTATCTGCTTCCTCATATATTTCTTCAAAACTTTTGATAACCATACTTTCTTTGGCATCATAAGTAATACCAGTAACTGTTTTATTTTCATTTAAATCTCTTACAGTTCCAACAAAATATATTACAGCTCCAAATTTAGATTGATTTAAAAAATTTTCTGCTTTTGTAATCTCAATCTTCTCATTTTTTGAAGTATCAATAATTTTGGTATGTAGCATTAACCGCCTCCTATAGGAGGTATAATGCTAAAGTTTTGTTTTTTAACTATTTTATAATTGTCTGAGACAATTTTATCATCAGACGAACAAAAAGCTGATGATTTTATAATTTTTTTGAAATTTTCATTCCCTTTAAATTTAATATCAATAAAATCTATCATTTGGTTTCTAAGATCTTTTATTGAGGAGTTTTCAATTAATTCAAAATCTAAATGTGATTTAGTACTAAATTCTCTAGCTGCGCCAAAAAGTTCAACTGATATTTTCATTAAAAAATATTTTCTAAAAAATCTGGGAGCCCATCAGGGTTTTTCCACAACCCACTTTTTCCACCTTCTTTAATTAATAATTTTACGTTATCAATTTTAAGATGTGGATTTACTATTTTACTTAAGTCATAAATTGTAATTAAGGCTGAGTTAACTCCCATTATAGCTTCCATCTCAACACCTGTTTTTGCAACTGCAGAAACGACACAAAAAACTTCTAATGAACTGTCTAATTCATTCATAATTATTTTTGTAGCAGTATGGTCAATTGGAAGTGGGTGACATAACGGAATAAGTTCACTTGTTTTTTTTACACCCAACACAGCTGATACCTCGGCTAAAGTAATGGGGTCTCCTTTAGGCATCTTCTTATTTTTAATTAGATTAAAAACTTCTTTTCCAACATAAATTTTACCTGATGCTAGGGCTCTTCTAAAAGTTTTTTTTTTTGAAGAAACATCAACCATATTAAAAGAATTTTTCTGAAATATTTCTTTGGCCCAATCTTTAAGCTCTTCTTGATTTATAATTTTTAATTTTGACATTAGCCACCTGTGGTAGATAAATTTTTAGTTAAACCAGTTTCACCAAGTTCCAAATGGTGAGATTCTTTTTTAAATTTCATTTGACCCATTATAAGATCTTGTAATTCTTCAATTTGATCATCTTTTTGCAATAAATGTCTTATACTTATTCCAGTATTTCCAAACAGGCATAATCTCAAATCTCCTCTTGATGTAATTCTTAATCTATTACAACTTCTACAAAAATCTTTAGAGTAGGGTGCTATGATTCCAAATTTCCCTTTATATTCTGGATTGATATAATTTAGTGACGGCCCCGCGTCCTTACCTAATGTTTGATAAATCCAATTATTTTTATTTAAGTATTCTTTGAAGATTTTTGAAGATACATGGTATTTTTTAAAATAATCTAGGTTATCACCTGTTTGCATTAACTCTATATATCGAAAATCTACTTTGTTCTGTTTTATAAATTCTCCCCAAGACTCAAAATCTTTGTCTGATGCATTTATTCCATTTAAAAGAACTGCATTAATCTTAATATTTTCAAAATTTAAATCTTGTAGGATATTAATTCCTCTTAAAATCTCTGGTAATCGATCATGACCTGTAACATTTTTGAATGTATTTCTATCTAGACTATCAATGCTAATATTAATTCCGTTTAAGCCACTATCCGCTAACATTTTTGCTTTTTCATCTAAATGATAACCATTTGTGGTAATTACAACTTTTTTTATTCCAGCTTCATTTTTTAAGATCTTGATTATATCAAAAAAATCTTTTCTTACCGTTGGTTCACCTCCAGTAAGTCTAATTTTGCATACACCCAATTTTGAAAAAACTTTTGCTAGACGTCTAATTTCTTCTAAGTGAAGAAATTTTCTGTTATCGCTCTTATCAATTTGATAACCATTAGGCAAACAATACCCACACTTAAAATTACATACATCGGTAATCGAAAGTCTTATATATGGAAAAGTCCTACCAAAACTATCTCTTAACATTTTCATTTAAGTTAAAGCTATCATAATTAATAAAATTAATCATGATAGAATTAACTTAAAAATCTAGCTTTAACCTGCTGGTTTATAATTAGCCATAGCTTTTGATGCCATGCCAGCGGCTTTCCCCATATCCATTTCTTCTAATATGGTAAAATTAGTTATAGCTCCAGAAGCTTCAACTGCTAGCTTAACTGCTGCTGCTCCTTCAAATCCAATACTACCACTCACAACTCCTACAAAATCGTAAGCTCCTCTTGTGATCATAAAAGATTCCATTTTTCCTCCCACTGCTTCTGATAAAGCAGTGGCTGCTGCAGCTCTGTCTTGATCTGGATTACCTATAAATCCTTTAAAAGCTTGGGCTGTATAATTGCCCATTACTATAAATTTAGCCATAGTTACCTCCTTTAATGAAATTTAACATTATAAGAAAAAAAACATCAATGAGAAAATTACATATTTGTTATGCGAGGGTTAAGTGTATATGTTCAATTAATGCTAGATTTATTAAATAATTATAGAAATTCTAATTTTATAATATGAATGTAAAAATCAATAATCTAAATAAATCTGAAATTGATAAGATAATACAACTTTACAAACGAAAAAAATTTGATGATGCATTAATATTGTCTAACAAACTTTTAAAAACAGAAAAAAATGTGCCTTTTTTGTTTAACTTAAATGGGCTTATAAATTTGAGTTTAGAAAATTGGGAAAATTCTGTTCAAGTATTTCAAAAAGCTATTGATTGTGATGATAAATTTGTTGAAGCATACAACAACATGGGAATTGCTTACAGTCATTTGGGCAAAGAAGATAAAGCTATAGAAAATTATAATAAAGCAATAGAAATAAAAAAAGACTATTCAAATGCTTATAACAATTTAGCAACTCATTATGATGATTTAGGAAAGTATGATCAAGCAGTCAAAAATTATGTGAATGCCTTAAAATTTAATTCAGATCATTTACAAGCCCAAAATAATTTAATTCACTTAATGAATTTTTTTAATCCTGAAAATGATGAAAACAATTCAATCATTAGAGCTAATCACGATATTAAAAATATTGATATTAAAATTTCTATATTAAATAAAGTTTCAACAAGAGAATTGAGTGATTATTTAATAAAGTGTAATCAAATATTAAAGAAAAACTTAAAAAATTTATCTTTTTTTGATACACAAATTCACAGAAGAAATGGGCTCAACCTAAATTGTGATCGACATCATAAAGCATTTAACAAATTCAAAATAATACCAAAATATTGTTTTGGTTGTATCAAAGTTCAAATTAATTTAACAACAGTGGTTCAATTATTGAAACTTTATTTTATATTTGATCAAATTAATTTCCCTAATGATAATATTAGAAAGTCATTTGTCGAGTTAAGACCGGGTATCCCAGGAACCTATAAAGGCCTTGTTTATTGTGAGTCAGTTGAAGAAGCACAAAAAATTATTGATATTTTAGAGCCCTATATGACTAAATTAATTGAAAAGAATTTTAATTTATCAATAAAAAGAGGTTGTACTGAATTTGATATTGAATTTCCTGGATATAAAGATGTAAAAAATTTAAAAAATGTTTTGTATCAAGATGATTGGTTTCAAAGTGAAAAATTAATTGATGAAGAAATATTGAATGGAAGCAAAAAGGGGAAAAAGGTTTTTAATAGAAGTCTAAGAGGAGTTGGTTTGTCTGACTTATTAATCATTCATAATTGGCTAAATTACGCAAAGTTGATTAAAGATGAGAGTTACAAAGATATTACAAATGAAATATTTTTTTCAGAATATATTTTTCAAGCTGTAAAAAGAAGAGATAATCAAAATTAATATTTAATATGCCAAAAATACTTTCAGATTTTGAAATAAGTAGTTTTAGAGAGAATGGTGCCGTTTTTCTTAAAAATAAATTTGATATTAAGTGGATTAACAAACTGCAGAAAGGAATAGAAAAAGATATTGCAAACCCCAGTCCAAGATTTAAATCACATACTATAGAAAAAGGCGCACCTGCTTATTTAGAAGATTATTGGACTTGGCATTTAGTTCCTGAATTTAAAGATTTTATTTATAATTCTCCATATGCAGAAATAGCTTCTGAATTAATGTCTGCTAAAAAAATAAATTTAGTTATGGATAATTGGTTTTTAAGAGAAGCAGGGTCAAAATCTTCAACACCATTTCATCATGATATAAGTTACTTTGACATGGATGGTACAATGTGTGTTCTTTGGCTTCCACTCCAGCCAACCAAGAAAGATGAAGGAGTTGTTTGGGTTAAAGGATCACATTTATGGAATAAACTTTTTTTAAGAGTTTTATTCAAAGATGGACATAAAATCGAGGGAAATGAATGTGTTGTTAATGGAAAAAAATATGAGCTACCTCCAGACATATTAGGTAATAAAAAAAAATATGAATTTTTACAGTGGGATTGTGAAATTGGAGATGCTGTTATATTTGATATGAGAACTCTTCACGGAAGTTTAGGAAATACAATTCCTGAAAAGACATTAAGTCGTTATACTTTAAGAGTAGCTAAAGAAGGTTCAAAAATTAGTTATGATGGTGATTGGACTAGCTTTAATTATAGAAAAGCGATGCAAGAGGCAGGTTATAAAAATGGAGACCCTGTCGAAGGTGAAATGTTTCCTACACTTTATGAAAAAATTTAGCTATTAAGCCTGTTCATCTCTTCTAATTCAACTTCTAGTTTATCCAGCTCTTCTCCACCTGCCATCATTCCTAAAAGTTCTTCTCTACTAATATCTTTTTTATTAAAAGTTCCTAAACTTTTACCTCTATTTAAAACAGTAAAGCTATTACCAACTGGATATGCATGATGAACGTTATGGGTAATTAAAATTACAGCTAATCCTTGTGAAGCTGCTTTTACAACATATTTTAAAACCATTGATGCCTGATGAACTCCAAGTGCAGAAGTTGGTTCATCCAAAACTAAAACTTTTGCACCAAAATATATAGCTCTTGATATTGCTAAACATTGTCTTTCACCTCCAGACATTGTTCCTACAGCTTGTGAAGGATCTCTTACGTCAATTCCAATTTGACCCATTCTCTCTGCAGCAATTTGATTTGCTTTTTCAATATCAAAAGTTTTTAAAAATGGCGGTCCCTTTAATGGTTCTCTTCCCATAAAAAAGTTTCTTGTAACACTCATCAATGGAACTAAAGCTAAGTCTTGGTAAACCGTTCCAATTCCCATATCCAAAGCATCTTTTGGTGAGTCAAAAACAGTTTTTTTACCTTCGATTACTATTTCACCTTCATCAGGTTTATGAACACCAGCTAAAGTTTTAATCAAAGTAGATTTTCCAGCACCATTATCCCCAAGTAAACACATGATCTCACCTTTTTTTAATTTCATAGTGACATCTTTAAGAGCAATTACTTTACCAAAAAACTTACTAATGTTATTAAACTCAATTAAATTTTCTGACATTATTTACTTTCTGTTACTCTTTTTCTTATGTAATTATTAAACACTACAGCAATTAACATCATTGCTCCCAAAAATACTTTAAACCAATCAGTATCAACATCTGTGTAAAATATTCCCATAGATACAGTTCCAAATATTAATGCACCAAAAGCTGCACCAATTGCAGAACCATATCCTCCAGTCAATAAACAACCACCAACAACTGCTGCTGCAATTGCTTCTAATTCTTTTAAATTTCCTCTCATAGTATCTGCAGAACCAGCATCTAAAACTTGAATAGTTGCAAAAATAGTTGCTGCAACTGCTGTTCCAATAAATAAACTTATTTTAACTCTTCCAACAGGCACACCAACATTTGTTGCACCGTTCTTGTCTCCTCCTGATGCAAAAATCCAGTTACCATATCTAGTTTTCATCAATATCCATGTTGCAAAAAGTGTAGCTGCAATAAACCATATTACTGAAGGAGGAATACCAGTAGCTAGTGGAGTACCATCAGTTCTTAATGCTATTAAATTCATTGAACCCAACCAAGTAAATAACCATTTGAAGGTGTCTGTTGCAAACATCCATGCGATTGGATCATTTTCAATTAAAA
>CACFEM010000023.1 GCA_902565325.1 uncultured Pelagibacteraceae bacterium | reverse complement strand
AATTTATAAAGCTGAGCTCATTGAAGCGATACCTGAAAATGAAGATGTATCAATTTATTTTCATGGAGAATGGCATGATTTATGTAGAGGCCCACATTTATCCTCTACAGGTAAAATAGGGAAATATTTTAAACTTACAAAAGTATCAGGAGCATATTGGAGAGGAGACTCTAATAATGAAATGTTGCAACGAATATATGGTACGAGTTGGGCAACTCAAAAAGATCTAGATGAATATTTGAAAAGAATAGAAGAAGCCGAAAAAAGAGATCACAGAAAATTAGGTAGAGAAATGGATTTATTTCATTTTAGAGAAGAAAGCCCTGGCTCAGTATTTTGGCATGAAAGAGGATGGGGTTTGTTTCAAAAGCTCATTAACTACATGAGAAGCAGACAAGATGCAGCTGGTTATAAAGAGGTTAATACTCCAGAAGTACTAGATAGACAACTATGGGAAAAATCTGGGCATTGGGAAAAATATGGAGAAAACATGTATACTTCTGAAACACCAGATGAGAAAGTTTTTGCAATTAAACCAATGAATTGCCCTGGTCATATCCAGGTATTTAATCAAGGATTAAAAAGTTACAGAGATCTTCCGTTACGTTTTGCTGAATTTGGGAAAGTTCATCGTTATGAGCCATCAGGCGCTTTACATGGGTTATTAAGAGTAAGAGCCTTTACTCAAGATGATGCCCATATTTTTTGCACTGAAGATCAAATTACTAGCGAATGTTTAATTGTCACAAATCTAATACTAGATATTTATAAGGACCTTGGTTTTGAAAATGTGATTCTAAAATATGCAGATAGGCCAGAGGTAAGAGTTGGTGATGATTCAGTTTGGGATAAAGCAGAAGCCTCTTTGCTTGAAGCCGTTAAAGCTTCTAAATTAGAATATACTATTAATAAAGGTGAGGGAGCATTTTATGGTCCTAAAATTGAATTTGTTTTACGAGATGCTATTGGCAGAGATTGGCAATGTGGAACTTTACAAGTAGACTTAAATTTACCTGGAAGATTAGATGCTTCTTATGTTGATAAAGATGGTACTAAAAAAGTTCCCGTTATGTTACACCGAGCATTATTTGGTTCTTTAGAGAGATTTATTGGAATTTTAATTGAAAACTATGCAGGTAAGTTTCCATTTTGGATATCTCCTTTACAGACTATGGTAATACCTATTTCAGAAGAATTTAATGACTATGCGGTCGAAGTATCAAATAAAATTAAAAATTCAGGTATAAGTTCTGCAGTAGATTTAAAAAATCATAATTTAAATTATAAAATTAGAGATCATTCTTTAGCAAAAATACCGCTTTTATTAATTTGTGGTAAAAAAGAAGTTGACTCCAATTCAGTAACGATTAGAAGATTAGACTCTAATAAACAAGAAAATATGGGTATAGATCAATTCTTAAAAACATTCTCTGCTTTAAATAAAGCATCACCAAACTAAGTGGCAGATTTCAAACAAAATTATTTTCAAAGAAGAACAAAGGACAAAGGTCCAAGGTCTAATAATAGAATCTTTTCACCTGATGTTCAGGTCATAGCAAGTGATGGAGAAAATCTTGGAGTGATTAATACCAATGAAGCTATTTCTATGGCAAAAAATCAAGGATTAGACTTAATTGAAATAGCACCTAATGCAAATCCTCCTGTATGTAAAATAATGGATATGGGAAAATACAAGTATGATGCTCAAAAAAAGGCAAACCTTGCAAAAAAAAAACAAAAAATTGTTTCTTTAAAAGAAATTAAAATGAGACCCGTTACTGAAACTCATGATTATGAGTTTAAAGTCAAAAATGCTAAAAAATTTATAGCTAAAGGAGATAAGGTCAAATTCACTATAAGATTTAAAGGTAGAGAGCTTCAGCATTCTCATTTAGGAAATGAACTAATGGGTAAAATTAAAGAAGATATGAAGGATATTGGCAAGGTAGAATTGCATCCTAAGTTTGATGGTAAGCAAATGATCATGGTAATTCAGCCTTTATAAGCTTTAATAGAGGTTGTAAAATTATATCTTTCTTTGTATAAGTCCGCAGAAATATGCCAAAACTTAAAACAAAAAGCTCAGCAAAAAAAAGATTTAAAATATCCGCTAAGGGCAAAGTTATTTCTGCTCAAGCAGGTAAAAGACATGGCATGATCAAAAGAACGAATTCACAAATAAGAAAACTTAGAGGCACTACAACATTGTCTAAACAAGATGGAAAAATTGTTAAGTCATACATGCCTTACAGTTTAAGAGGTTAATAATGGCAAGAGTTAAAAGAGGTGTAACTAGTAAAGCTAAACATAAAAAAGTTTTAAAAGCTGTAAAGGGTCAATGGGGCAGAAGAAAAAATACAATTAGAGTCGCCAAGCAAGCTATGGAAAAATCCATGCAATACGCTTACAGAGACAGAAGAAATAAAAAAAGAGATTTTAAATCATTGTGGATACAGAGAATCAATGCTGGAGTAAGAGCTGAAGGCTTAACTTATTCAAAATTTATCAATGGATTAAATAAATGTGGTATTGCAATAGATAGAAAAATTCTTGCTGAAATTGCTTACGATAGCCCAGAAGCATTCAAAACAATTGTACAAAAAGCTCAATCAGCTTTAAATTAATCTTCGCTATTGTTTTTATTTCTTAAGGAAATAATCTACTAATATGTCAGAGATAAAAAATATTAGAGATCAGTTTATATCAAAGCTAGAAAATGATTTAAGCATTGATCAAATAAATGAAATCAAAACTGATCTCTTTGGTAAAAATGGTTTAATTTCATCAAAATTTAAAACAATAGGGTCAATTCCAGAGACTAATAGAAAAAAATTTGCATCAGATTTAAATCAAGTTAAAGATGAGCTTCAGAATTTGATAACTTCTAAAATTAACGAGATAGAAGGAAAAAAGATAAACGAAAAATTAGAAAAGGAAAAAGTTGATATAACTTTACCTGAAAGACCATTCGTTAGAGGAAAAGTTCATCCGGTATCACAAACTATTGATGAAATTTCATCTATATTCTCTGAAATAGGATTTAGTGTTGAGGAAGGCCCTGATGTTGAAAATGAATATAACAACTTTACTGCTTTAAACACACCGGACAATCATCCAGCAAGAGATATGCATGATACATTTTACTTAGATGAAAACAAAGAAGTTTTGTTACGAACTCATACTTCACCAGTTCAAATTAGAACTATGCTAAAAGACAAACCTCCATTTAAGATCATTGCTCCTGGGAGAACTTATAGATCTGATAGTGATCAAACACACGCACCAATGTTTCATCAAGTAGAAGGTTTGCATATTGATACAAATATTAATATGGGACATTTAAAAGGATGCTTGAATTATTTTATTAAAGAATTTTTTGAAGTCGAAAAAATTAAAATGAGATTTAGACCTAGTCATTTTCCATTTACAGAACCATCTGCAGAAGTTGATATTGGTTATGAAATAAAAGATGGCAAAATAATTATCGGAGAAGGAGATAAGTGGCTTGAAATTTTAGGCTGTGGCATGGTGCATCCTAATGTTTTAAAAAATGTAAAAGTAGATCCTTCAAAATATCAAGGATATGCCTTTGGAATAGGTATAGACCGATTAGCAATGCTAAAATACGGCATTAATGATTTAAGAGCGTTTTTTGATTGTGACTACAGATGGCTAAATCATTTTGGTTTTGATCCACTTGATGTTCCCTCAAATTACAGAGGTTTAAGCAGATGAAGATTACATATGATTGGTTAAAAGATCATTTAAAAATAAGTGCTAAAGAAGATAAACTTCTTGAGAAACTAACAGACATAGGTCTTGAGGTTGAGAGTGTAGAAAACTTATCTGAGGGATTAGATTTATTTAAGATAGCAAAAATTATAAAAACAGAAAAACATCCTAATGCAGACAGACTTAAAGTTTGTGATGTCGATGTTGGTAATAAGGAAATTAAAAAAGTTGTTTGTGGTGCTGCTAATGCAAGAGAGGGCCTTCTTACTGTATATGCCCCACCAGGCGCAATAATTCCAAATAACAAGACCAAGCTTGTCGTTGCTAAAATTAGAGATGTTACATCTTATGGAATGCTCTGTTCAGAATCTGAATTGAATTTATCAGATGAAAGTGATGGGATTACTGAGCTGTCGCCATCTAAATATGCAAAAAGTATTGGAAAAAGTTATTTTTTTAAATCAAGCTCTAATCTTATCGATTTATCAATTACACCCAATAGACCAGACTGTCTTGGAGTTCGGGGGATAGCAAGAGATTTATCAGCCGCAGGTTTTGGAAACTTAAAAACAGAAAAAGATAAAAAAATTAAATCTAATAAAAAACATACCTTAAAAGTAAAGATAACAAATGAAAAAAATCAAGGCTGTTTATCTTTTGGTAGTTGCTTGATAACCAACGTTAAAAATACAAAAAGCCCTCAATGGTTGAAAGATAAATTAATTTCTATAGGCCAAAAACCAATATCTGCAATTGTAGATATTACAAATTATGTCATGATTGATATTAATCGTCCTTTGCATGCATACGATGCTGACAAAATTGAGAAGGGAATAATTGTAAGAAATTCAAAATCAGGAGAAGAATTTACTGCTCTAGATAATAAAAATTATAAACTAGATGATGGAATGTGTGTAATAAGTGATAACAAAGGTGTCTTAGGCCTAGGAGGAATTATTGGAGGAACAAGATCTGGTACAGAGTTAGATACAAAAAATGTTTTATTAGAGTCGGCTTATTTTGATCCAAGATCAATTAGAAAAACTGCTAAAAAATTGAATATTGATACAGATGCTAAATTTAGATTTGAAAGAGGTATTGATCAGCTATCTATTGAAGATGGATTAAATAAAGCAGCTTTTTTAATCAAGGAAATTTGTGGTGGTGAAATTAGTAAAATAGATATTCAAAAAATTGAGTCTTATAAAAACAAAGTAATAAAATTTGAACCAAAAATGTTTGAAAAAGTTACTGGTTTTAAAATTTCAACTAACGAAATGATAAAAATTTTAGAAAAACTTGGTTTTAAATTAAAAAAAGAAAAAAAATTCTTTAAATTATCTGTTCCATCTTGGAGACCAGATATTGTGCAAGAAATTGATATAGTTGAAGAGCTTGTAAGAATTAGTGGCTACGAAAAAATAAAAATAGAAAATCCTATTAAAGAAAGATCAAAAAATACTTTAAATCCAACTCAAAAGTTATTTCATTTTCTTCAAAGAGCAGTAGCATCCAAAGGGTATTTGGAGGCTATTACTTGGTCTTTTACAGATTCAAAATATAACAATCACTTTAAAGAAGCCAGTGAAGAAATAAAAATTGTAAATCCAATCAGCTCTGAATTGGGAGTATTAAGAAATTCTATTTTTTCAAATTTAGTAATGTACATGAGCAAAAACTTAGATAGAGGAATTAAAGATTTATCAATATTTGAAATAGGGCCAACATTTTATGGTTCACAACCTGGAGCACAAAATATAATTGTTTGTGGCCTGTCGGCTGGAAAAAAATCCAGACTTTCATGGATTGAAAAAGAAAGAAATGTAGATGTTTTTGATGTTAAAAGAGATGTTATTCAATCTTTAGTAGAAGCTGGTTATGATTCAGAAAAATTTTATATTGATGATGAAAGCCCCAATTATTATCATCCAGGAAAATCAGGCAGATTATTTTTAAATAAGGGAAAAGATAAGGTAGCTGCTTATTTTGGTGAAATTCATCCTAACATTATCAAAACCCTAGATATTAAAACAGAGTCTTTAGTAGGTTTCGAAATATTTCTAGATAATTTAAAATTGCCAAAAAAACCTTTAAAAGATCAAAAAACAAAATATTCAGTATCCGACTTTCAAAAATCTGAAAGAGATTTTGCATTTATTGTTGATAGAAAAGTAAATGTACAAGAATTAGTAAGTGCAATATCTAGTATTGATAAAAATTTAATTTCAAACATTAAAGTATTTGACGTTTATGAAGGAGATAATATTCCTAAAAATCAAAAATCAGTTGCTATAAGTGTCACTATTCAATCATTGGAAAAAACATTAACGGATAATGATTTAGAAAAAACTAATAATTTGATAATAGAAACAGTTGAAAATAAAACTGGTGCTAAAATTCGTTCATAAATAATTAATGAGTTCAATTGATAATATAAGAAATTTTGCAATCATTGCACATATAGATCATGGAAAATCTACTATTGCTGATAGAATTATTCATAGGTGTGGAGGTTTAACGGAAAGAGAAATGAAAGCTCAAGTTTTAGATTCTATGGATATTGAGCGAGAGAGAGGAATCACAATTAAAGCTCAGACAGTAAAATTAAATTATAAAGCTAAAGACGGAAAAGATTATATTTTAAATATTATTGATACCCCAGGTCATGTTGATTTTAGTTATGAAGTAAGTAGATCTTTATATGCATGTGAAGGTTCAATTTTAATTGTAGATAGTACACAAGGAGTAGAAGCGCAAACTTTAGCAAATGTATATCAGGCACTTGATTCAAATCATGAAATAGTTCCAGTAATGAACAAGGTAGATCTTCCTGCTTCCGATCTTGATAGAACAAAAAAACAAATTGAAGAAGTAATAGGTATTGACACTGAGAATGCTATACCATGTTCTGGTAAAACTGGCGAAGGTATTCAAGATATATTAGAACAAATAATCACCACATTACCCGCACCAAAAGGAAAAAAAACAGCTGATTTAAAATGTTTATTAGTTGATAGTTGGTATGACACATATTTAGGAGTGGTTATCTTAGTAAGAATTATAGATGGTAAACTTTCAAAAAATATGAAAATTAAAATGATGTCTACTAACCAAGAATACGTAGTTGAAAAAGTTGGGGTCTTTACACCAAAACCAATTGATATTGAAGAACTTAAAACAGGTGAAATTGGTTTTATTACGACAGGTATTAAAATTTTATCTGAAACAAAAGTTGGAGATACAATTTGTGATGTTTCAAAACCACTGAAAGAAGCTTTACCTGGTTTTAAGCCAAGTAAGCCTGTTGTTTTTTGTGGTCTGTTTCCTGTTGATAGTTCTGAATTTCAAAAATTAAAAGATGGTTTAGCAAAGTTACAATTAAATGACGCTAGCTTTTCCTTTGAACAAGAATCATCTTCTGCTTTAGGTTTAGGTTTTAGATGTGGTTTTTTAGGTCTTCTGCATTTAGAAATTGTAACGGAAAGATTAGAAAGAGAGTTTGATGTAAATCTACTTACTACAACACCTGGAGTTGTTTACAAAGTACATTTAAATAATAATAGTATAATTGATTTACAAAACCCTTCGAGCTTACCAGACCCAACTATAATAAAATATATTGAGGAGCCATGGATAAAAGCAACAATCATAACTCCTGATCAATATTTAGGTTCGATAATTAAGATGTGTCAAGATAAGAGAGGAATTCAAACAAATTTAAGTTACTCTGGAAACAGAGCTGTTGTGAGTTATGAATTACCACTTAATGAGGTTGTTTTTGATTTTAATGATAGATTAAAATCAATGACTAGTGGTTATGCAAGTTTTGATTATGAAATCATTGAACACAGAGAGGGAGATTTAGTTAAACTTAGTATATTAGTAAATAGTGAGCCTGTGGATGCACTAGCCATGATGATACATAAAGATTTTGCTCAAAAGACAGGAAAAGAAGTTTGTGAAAAGCTTAAAGATTTAATTCCAAGACACAATTTTATGATACCTGTGCAAGCAGCAATAGGCGGTAAAATTATATCTAGAGAAACTATAAAAGGTTTTAAAAAAGATGTATTAACCAAAATTCATGGTGGAGGAGCAACTGATAGAAAAAGAAAACTATTGGAAAAACAAAAAAAAGGTAAAGCAAGATCTAAACAGTTTGGTAGGGTTGAAATACCACAAGAAGCTTTTATAGGGGTTCTTAAAATAAATAAAAAATGAGAAATTTATCAAAAGTTAATTTTATAATTCTATAAATATAAATTTAAATATGAAAAAATATAAAATTTATGATTGTATTACATTTTATGATGAAAATATTTTAACTAATTTAAGATTTGAAATACTTGATAAATTCGTAGATTTTTTTGTTATATGTGAGTCTAAATATGATCATAAAGGAAACATTAAGAAAATTAATTTTTCACTTTTGAACGAAAAATTTAAAAATAAGGTTAGACATATTGTTATTGATGAAAAGTTTCCAAATGATAAAGGTTGGGAATGTGAAAAATTTCAAAGAGAAAAAATTTTTAATGGTATTAAAGATGCTTCAAATGATGACTATATTATTTACTCAGACTCAGATGAAATCCCAAATCCAAACTTATTAAAAGATTTTTCAATGAACCAAAAATTTGGAATTTTTATGCAAAAGTTTTTTGTATACAAAATAAATATATTTAATCATTATGAAACACCCTGGGAGGGATCCAGGATTTGTAAAAAAAAAAATTTAAAGAGTTTTACTTTTTTAAGAAAAAAAATTTTAAAAAGAAATATCAATAAATCATTTTGGAAATTTAATATAGAAAAAGATATTAAAATTATTAATGATGGTGGTTGGCATTTTAATAATTTATATCCAGTTGAGGTAATATCAAAAAAACTTAAAGTTTTTCCACATCAAGAATTTAGTTCTGATAAGTTTTCAAATATAGATATAATTAAAAAAAAAATTTCAAATCTAGAAGATCTATTTAACAGAGGCCATCAATATAAAAAGATTGAAATTGATGATAGTTACCCAGAATTTTTAATTAAAAATTTAGAAAAATATAAATATTATATCTTGTAACAATAATTTAATAATTCTTTTTTTGTTAATCTTAATTTTAATATTTTATTAAGTTTCTTGTTATTTAAATAAAAACTATCTTTTTTTTTAATTTTAATTTCTTTAAATTTTAATGATTTTTTATTATTTAGTGCTTTTATTATTTCATTAATATAAACTTTTTTTCCTAAAGATACATTAAATGTACCATTTAGATTATTTATCAATATATTAAAAAATATTCTAGCAAATTGATTTACTGATAAAAAATCTTTAAAATGATTTTCATATAAAATAATATTTTCTTTTTTTGTATTTAAAAAAATTATCAACAAAAGTCATAGAAACTTTTCGATTACTTTTTTTAAGTGGTTTGCCAATAAGATTTGATATTCTTAAAATTAATATCTTATTTTTTAAAAGCCTATTTATCTTTTTTTCAGTTATGATTTTATTTTTTGAGTAATTATCTTTTGGTTTAGTTGGGCTGTATTCTTTTAAATTTGCTTTTGGCGGATAAACTTTTCTTGAACTTAGAAAAATAAATTTTACAGACAAATTTTTTAATTTTTCAGCAATATAATAATCTAAATCGTTTTTTTTTTCGTATTTGTCATTCGCATATTTTTTAGTTATAGAGCAATTGCATACATAATCAAATTTATCTATTTTTTTTAAGGATGTTTTTTTGAATTTTTCAAATGAAATAATTTTAATAATTAATTTTTTTTTTAAAAAGGAATAAATGTTTAATGATATGAAACTATGTTTTCCTATTAATAATAATTTTTTTTTCATTATCTAAATAATTTACTATAATCTAATATTCTCATTATAATATATTTCAAATAATATTTTTTGATTTAGGTTAATTAAACTATATAGTCAAAAAATTTAAGTAAGTATGAATAAAATTAAAATTTACTGTGTTACTAATAAATTAGTTAATTTTATTAAAAAAGATAATTATATTTGGATGGGTTGGTAAAGATATTATTGCTGAAAAAAAATATTTAAAATGTGATTATGGTGATAATATATTTTATAAAGAGCAATATTATTCAGAATTAACTTTTCATTATTGGTACTGGAAAAATTTATTGACGATTGAAGATAGCCAACAGTGGGTAGGTTTTTGTCAAAAAAGACGTTATTGGCTTAAAAATCAAACCCAAGACAAAATAAATGTTGATAACATTAATGAATATTTGTTAACAGATATAGATAATGAAACCAGAGACTATGAAGCTTTAATATGCGATCCTATAGAGGTTTCAACAAAAAAAATGAAACTTATTAAAAGAGGATGGAGAAATATATTAAGCAAGCCAAGTATATTTTTTGATCCAAGCCTCATAAATTTGTCTGATCATTTTGATATTCATCATGGTTTTGGACATCTTGAAAAAGCAGTAAATTTATTAAACGTAAACGATAGAAATGATTTTAAAGAATATTTAAAAGTAAACAAAAAGTTTAATCCACACATAATGTTTATATCAAAAAAAAAAATTATAAATAACTGGTTCAATGCATTATTTCCTTGGCTAGAAGAATGTGAAAAAATATTTGGTTTTGAAAAACTTAGTGGTTATGACACTCGAAGGTTATATGCATATTTGTCAGAAAGATATTTGTCTTTTTGGTTTAAAAAATATACTAAATTTAAAACTCATCCATGGGTTTTTTTAGATTTTTAATTTCTAAAATATTTTTTTATTGCATCAGTTATTTCTGAAATTTCTTTATCTTTTAATTTTGAGTGAAATGGTAGGCTAATTTGTTGATTTCCCCATTTTTTACTATTTATACAATCAACATTTTTATATTTTTTTTTATAATAATTCAATTCAGTTATCGATTTAAAATTAACTGTTACAAATATTTTTTTTTCTAACAAATACTCTATAAGTTTATTTCTATGCTTACTTTGTACTCCTATTGGGAATAAGTAATAATCTCTATTTTTATTTGGAAGTTCTTTTGGAAAACTTAGATCTTTGATAACCGATAATGATTGTTTATATTTTAAAAAAATTTTTTTTTTTATTTTTGCTATTTTATAATAATTTTTAATTTGATCGATTAAAACTGAAGCATTTATATCGCTCAAATTAGACTTAAAGCCATATTGATTTACATCCCATGGAATATATTTGTTATTTACAAATCTTTTAAAAGCTGGTTTTGTCATCCCATTGTTGGCAATAGATCTAATTTTTTCAGATAAGATTTTATTATTTGTTAATATTGCACCACCCTCACCACAAGTAATGCTCTTTGTTGCATAAAATGAAAAAACTAAAAAATCTGAATATTTACCAATTATATTATTGTGATATTCACCACAAAATGCGTGAGCGCTATCTTCTATAATTACTATATTTTTTCTAATTTTACTCTTTAAATTTTTTGTTTGAAACAAGTTACCATATAAATGAACAGGCATTATTACTTTTGTTTTCTTTGTTATTTTTTTTAAACAATCCTTAATATCCATTAATTTTGTTGACGGATCTATATCTGCAAATACAATTTTAGCGCCTACCATTTCTATTACGTTTGCGCAGGCTACAAATGTACATGCAGGTATAATTATTTCATCATCTCGTTTTAGTTTCAGAGACAACAAAATTGTAATTAAACCATTCGTCCACGAATTTGTTAAAATTGCGTATTTTTTTTTAAATTTATTTTTTAATAATTTCTCAGCCTTTTCACATATTGGTCCAGACGTAAGGTATGAACTAGCAAGTGTTTTTTTTATGTAATTTTTATTTTGTAGTAAGTTGTGTTTGAAAAAAGGTATCATTATTTTTAGTATTTACTTAAATAATCTTTATATACACTTAGCGTAATTTTGTTTTTTAAAAATGGTTTTTTGTCTTTTTTAATATTTTTAAATGTTTCATTTATAGAGTTATTAGTAAATTTAGAAAAATTTATTTTATTGTTAATTATTTTTGATGATTTTGTAGAAACTTCATAAGATCTCTTATCAATAGTATTTGTTTCATGAAAAATGTTTACATTTTTAACTTTTGTTAATTTCAAAATTTTTTTTGATAAATTAATTATATTTGTATTAAAATTTCCCACATTGAATATTTTGTTATAAGTCATTTTACTCTTATCGTTGATAATTTTATTTATTGTTTCACAAGCAAACTTATTATAGCAAAAAAATCTTAATTGAGTTCCACCTAAAATTTCAACTTTTTTTAAAAAAATCATATCTCTCAAAATTTTATTGATTGCAATATCATACCTCATTCTTTCGGACCATCCATACAGAGTTCCTAATCTCATTATCGTATACGGAATTTTTCTGTTTTTTTTTAAATATTTTTCATATTTAAGGCATAACTTGGAATAAAGAGATATTGGTTTTGGTTTTGATTTTTCATTAATTAAATTTTTATTGTTCCCATATACAGAACAAGAGGACATGTATATATATCTCGAGATACTTTTTAGATTTTTGATTTTATTATATAATTTAAGTTTGTTTGTATAATTTGTTTGATACGTAAATCTTCGGTTTAATTCAGATGCAGGATCATTTGAAATATTTACAAGATCTATAATAATATTAAATTTTTTAAAAAAATTTTTTGATAATTCATTATAGTCTTTTTTATAAAATTTAAATTTTTTATTTTTTTTATTATTCATCCCAAAAAAACATTTATCAACACCAGTAACCTCAAAATGTTTATTATTTTT
>CACFEM010000022.1 GCA_902565325.1 uncultured Pelagibacteraceae bacterium | reverse complement strand
TAAACTCAACTCTCTCAACAATATAGTCATCTTTATTATGACCAGATGGGATCTCTTGTTCTTTGACAAGTTCTTTAGATTTTGTTGCTAAATTATATTTAAACACTCTAGAAGGAGTTTTGGGTGATGAATATCCCAAATAAACTTCATCAGTATTTCTATCTTTTTGAGTTAAGCTTACTCCTGGGACATAAACTGTTTCATCTGAAAAAATTAATTCTTCTTCTATATTTGTAGAAATATTTTTAACAAATAATTTATCTAGTGCATCTGATGTTTCACCTCGAATAATCCAATTTTTAAGAAATGTTAATCCACCAATTAAAACCTCATCTTTTGCTGAAATATATTTTTTCCAATTTTGATTTTCTAAATTATCACAAATATCAATTTTAAAGTCTTCAGCATCTTTATTTGTATGATTATAAAATTTACCATCCCATGAATTAACAGAGTACAGAACACCTCTTTCTCTTTTAATAATAAGTTTTGGACATGGATTTAATTCATCCGATTTAAAGTAATATTGCTCTGAAGTATTATGGTCAGAAGTATTTATAAAAAAATATTTTTCATCTGAGCTTTTTCCAATTCCTACTGTAAAAGCCTCACTTTTCTCCTCAAATATTAATTCATCTTTGCCATCAAAATCACCTATTTTGTGCCTGTATATAGTTCTTGCTCTATGATTTTCATCAAGTTTTGAATAAAAAATATATTTATCATCTAAACTAAATGTTATTCCACCAGATGTTTCAGTAATTTCTTTTGAAATAATTTTGTTTGTTTTTATATCTCTTAAATAAATTGTATAATATTCAGATCCTTTAAGATCTAAAGAATATCCTAAATACTTGTCATTATTACTTACTTCTAAATCTCCTACACCAAAATATTCCGTTTTGAGTTTTTCTTTTTCTTTATCCCCATTCCATATCTCCTCAATATTTTCTGAACCAATTTTTTTTCTCAGTTTTATCGAATAATTTCCTTTGGTTGTAGTTTTTGTCCAATACTCATAGGTGTGATCTTTATAGGGCAAAGATTCATCTTCTAATTTAATTCTTCCTTTAATTTCATCGAATAATTTTTTTTGAATATCTTTTGTATCTTTTAAATGGTGTTCTGTGTAAGTATTTTCGTCTTCTAAATATTTTTTAACTTCAGGATCTAACTTGCTTTTATCTCTGAGAACTTCCAAAATATCTTTTTGATGAATCCAGCTATAATTATCTTCCCACTCAATATTGTGACAAGATTTTATCTCTAGTTTTTTTTTAAGTTGTGGTACTTTCATCAAATAAGGAAATATATGAATATTATTATTTATCTACTTGTAATTTTAGTCATCTTATATTTTTTATTAAGATGGTGGTCAAATATTTCTCCAAAAAAAATGTCAAAAGGGGTGAGACTAATAACAATTTTATTATTGGCTTTATTAGCAGTTTTATTTGCTATTGGAGGAAAATTTTTACTTACATTGCCATTAACTCTTGCAAGCCTTGCTCTAGTAAAACTTAAAGGTTTATCATTGATTCAATTGGTTTCTCTTTATAGGCTTATTCAAACTTTAAGAAATTCAGGAAGATTTTCTTTTAATCAATATCAAAATAATAATTCCTCATCATTATCAACAAATGAGGCATATAAGATTTTAAATTTAGATATCAATAAGAAACCAACCAAAGAAGCACTTAACAAAGCTTACCAAAAAATTCAAAAAAAAATTCATCCAGATATTTCCCCAGAAACCTCAAGATTATCAGCTATAGTTAATGAAGCAAAAGAGATAGTTCTTAAAGATATCTCTTAGTTAATTATTGATAATAGCTTTTCGTAGATTTTATCTGGATTAATTTTGTCTTTACCAAGTGTATTATGAGAAACTGTTATTTCTCCATCAGGAATTATCGGATACATATTTGTACTGTAAGAACCATATATTAATGGAGTATCTGCCATCAATGTAATTGTTTTAATTCCTAATGCTGATGACAAATGTGAGAAACTTGTATCATTACAGATTGCAACATTACAATTTTTAATAACAGGTAATATTTCTCTTAAATTAAGATTGTCTAGGGCAACACATTTTTCTTTAAATTTTGTATCATATAATTCAGTTAAAATTTTTTGTTCATCCTCATTTTTACCTGTCGCCAAAAAAAATCTACATTTTTTTAGAGATTCTAATCTTTCCATTACATTTAGAAAAGTTTTTGATGGTATTCTTTTTGTTGGACCTGAACCACCTATGCCCAACAAAATATTGAGTTCATCATTATTAATTTTAAAGTTTACTGCTGATTCTTGAACAATTTTATTTTCAATTTGAATTTCTGGATTGTCAAAAGTTTCGATATCTAAATATTTTTTCATTATAGCTTTAGCTGGTTCTGTAATGTGTTGATTTTGTTTTTCAAATAATGGGTATTGAAATATTTCTTTAATTCCTGCCAATCTAGAAATTAAGTTATATCTCAAAGAAGAATTGAATATAAAAACTTTATCGAAATTATATTTTTTTATATCGCTTACTAATTTGAAAAATCCTTTGAAACCATCATGTTTTTGATTTATTTTATTATCTCTTTCTAAGTGAATTATTTCATCTATATAATTTGTTTGATTTAAAAACTCGTTAGCTTTTGAATTTTCTTTAACCAATAAACTAACAGGTGCTCCAAATTTTTTTGAAATAGCTTTAATAAAAGGTAGAAAAATTACCGTATCACCTATGCCCATCCTGTTTTGAATAGCTAATATTTTCATAGTTAATTTATAAACTTTACTAATTAATATTTTTATATAAATTTTTACTATGAGTAAAATTAAAGGCATTTATGCGGCCTCAATGTCGATCTTAAATGATGATTTGACGCTTGATATTAAAAAAACCATTCTGCACGCAGAAATGGTTATAGACAATGGCTGTCACGGAGCAGCTATATTTGGAAGTACAGGGTAGGCTCAACTTATACCTGTCTCTGAAAAAATTAATTTGTTAAATCATCTAACTTCAAGCAAACACAAAGAAAAGTATATTATTGGTACTGGTTTAAATTCTTTAGGTGAAACAATTAATTTAATGAGAGTTTCTAAATCTTTAGGTTTTAATAGATTCTTAGTTATGCCGCCTGCTTACTATAAATATGGAGATAAAGAAGTAATAGAATTTTATAGCAAAATAGTAGAAGTAATTTCTGATTGTGAAATAGTACTATATAATTTTGAAAAACTCTGTGGTTATAAGTTTAGTATTGAATGTATTGAAGAGTTAGTAAAAAAATATCCAAAAAATATTATTGGTGTAAAAGATAGCTCTTACAATCTTTTTGAAAACTTAAAAATTGATAATTTTTCAGTTTTACCTGGATCAGAATCTAAATTATTTAAAGGACTTCAAATAGGTTGTTCTGGAATTATTACAGCTACATGTAATGCTACTTCATCACTGGCAAGAAAAGTATACGATGATTTTAATGATGGACGTGATCAGACAGTAAACCAAAATCTTTGCGATGTAAGAGCTGAATTTGAAAAATATAATTTGATTTCAGGTTTACATACTTACTTTAGTAAAAAAGAAATATATTATAAAAATCTTTTACCACCACTTAGCATGTTAAATGCTGAAGATGAGTCAGGTTTAATTACTAATTTAGAGAAATTAAATTTTTCATTAAAAAATACTAAGGCGGCTTAAATGCAATTAGCTAGATTTTTAAATAATGTTTTTAAAAAAGATGGATTTATATTAGTTGATGCTAATTCAAAAAGTTACATCATTGGAAATCCAAAAAGTGAAAACCCAATAAAAGTTAAAATTTTAAATAAAAATCTTCATTATAAGTTACTATTTCATCCTGATTTATATTTTGGTGAAGCATATACAGATGGTGAAATAACTATCGAAAATGGGACGCTAACTGATTTTTTGGATCTTTCTTTAATGAATTTTGGAAGAGGAGACTTAAATTTTTTTAGCTATTTGATTAATAGATTAAGAGGTTCTTATAGATATTTAACTAATTTTAATTTTATAAAAAAATCTAAGATGAATGTTTCGCATCATTATGATATTTCAGATGATCTTTATGACTTATTTTTAGATCCTAAAAGACAATATTCATGTGCATATTTTAAAAATGAAACAGATACATTGGAAACTGCTCAAAATAATAAAATTCAACATATAATAAAAAAACTTAATATAAAACCAAATCAAAAAGTTTTAGATATCGGATGTGGATGGGGTTCTTTAGCAGTGGATATAGCCAAAAGTGCAAACTGCGAAGTAACAGGTATTACACTTTCAGAAAATCAATTTAATTACTGCAAGAAAAGAGCAAAAGAACTTAATTTAGAAAATCAATTAAACTTTAAGTTAATGGATTATAGAGAGCTCAATGAAAAATTTGATAGAATAGTCAGTGTTGGGATGTTTGAACATGTAGGAAGAAAATTTTATAAAAAATTTTTTTCACAAGTTGCAAAACTTTTAAAAGATGATGGAGTATCATTAATTCATACTATAGGATCAGTAAATCCACCAAGAGATCCACATCCATGGATCACTAAGTATATTTTTCCAGGAGGCTATACTCCAAGTTTAAGTGAGGTAACAACACCAATTGAAAAAGCAGGCTTAATAGTTGCAGATATTGAGGTTTTAAGACTTCATTACTCGCATACACTAAGACATTGGAAGGAAAATTGCATTCGAAATAAAGACAAAATAATTCAAATGTTCGATGAAAGATTTTTTAGGATGTGGGAATTTTATCTTGCTGGTTGTGAGATGGCATTTAAATGGGGTGATCAAGTTGTATACCAATTTCAATTAACAAAGAATTATTCTTCTACACCTGTTACAAGAGACTATATTTATCAATAAATAATTGGTAGAAACTAACTCTCTTAAAATGAAAAAAAAGAAAAAAAAATCAAAAAAAAGTATTTCTAAAAATCAAAGAAAAACCAAAAAAAGAGTTAAAAAAATATCTAAAAAGTCAAATAAATTTAAGATTAAAAATAAATCTGTAAAAAAAATTAATAATCGAAGGAAACAAAAAAATAAAAAACAAAAAAAATCAAAAAAACTAAAACAATCAAAAAAAATTTCAAAAAATTCTAAATCTACTGTTCCAAAGAAATCAGATTTTCTTTTAAAAGTAGTTAACTTTCAAAATTCTCTAAAGCCTGAATTTAAGTTTAGATTAAATTTTGGTTTCGAAAAATATATTCAAGCATTTTTTGATAAGATAGCAGACACAATTTCACAATATAAAATTCTAAAAAAAGATGAAACAAGAAGGTTAAAATTAGAAAAACAAGAAAAAGAAAGATTAGAAAAGATTGAAGCTGCAAAAGAAAAGCAAAAAGAGGCTGAATTAAAAGTTAAATTAAAAGAACAAGCCTTAAAAGATGAAATTAGATTAGAAAAACAAAGAACAAAAGAAATAAAATTATTCTTAAGAAAAGAACAGGCTCTTTTAAGAATTGAACAAGCAGAGAAACAAAAGCAATTTTTACAACAATTAAAATTAGATAAGCAAATTGAAAAGTTTAGAGTTAGAGAGGTTAAAGAATTAGAGAAATTAGAAAAAATTTCTTTAAGAGAAAAGAGAGAAGATTATGCTGGCTTACAACAAAGAATAGAAAAACTAAAAGAAAAATACCGAATTATTAGAGATCAAAAGATTAGGGAAAGAGTAGAGGCCTTAGGAGTAAAAATTCAAGGAGATGAAGATAGAGAAACACTTTTACAAAAAGAAAAAGAATATACTTTAGCTAGACAAAAAATTGAGTTTGCTCTCGAAAGTTTTTACAGAAGTGCTAGTAGCTTAGTATTTCAATTAAACAAAAGACACATAACAAGGCACATGTCTATCTTCAGATGTATTGATAGAAGGTTTGAAACTGGAGAAATATTTGTTAAGTGGGATGAAGCATCAGATGATGAATGGCTTTTGTTAATTTATATAAAAAATAATTTGCCTGATGAAGGAATAGTTATTGAAGATAAAACTAACCCAGAAAAAAATATTTCTCATGAATTTAAAAATAATGAAATATTTAAGGCTTCAGATACTATGGTTGACGCACTTACTCAATTAATCGGAAGAAAAAGAGCCAAAAATATCAATTAAATTATCATAAATTATTAAGTATCATTTAGAATGTTATTTTCATCTGCATTAATGATAATTTTATATTTAGTATTTAGATATGTTCTTGCATGGATAAGATATTTTAATAGTCTCGACTCTAGATTAGGCCAATCTACATGGCGATGGAGTTATGATTATCCAGTTATAGGTGAAAGAGATATCTCAGATCTTGATGATAAAACTTTTGTTAGACTGAGAAGAAAAAGAAATAGAGTTATAACTCTAATGTACTCAATTTTATTAATAATGTTCTTGTTATCTATGTCTTTACTTAGTGAATTTTTAATATTTTTCTTAACTTAGTTTTTGAGTTGTTTTTTATTTTTCAAATATAAAAAAAAGGCAACCATTTCATACCCATATTTAAAGATTGTGAAAATTATTGGTAGTTTAAAAAATTTATATAAAAATTTATATTTTGGAATTTTTTTCCAAACATAAAGAAATGCCTCTGCCCCCTGAATAATTTTACCGTTTTCTTTAACATGTAGCCTTCTTAACAATTCTCTATCATTTCTTGATGTTTCTTTTTCAGCATCCGAATTATTAGTTATATCTATCCAATCAATATCTTTGATATTTTCTTTTTTATATAAGTTAATTTCCGATCTACAGATTTTACAAGAATTATTAAAATATACTTTCATTTAATAATAATTAACTTTAAGTAAGAAATTGTACATGCGTAAAATGATCAGTTGAAAATTATCAACAAACTACTATTTAAGGTGAATGAGTAATTTCTTTAATAAATCAGATTTAACAAGACAAGACGCAGATAAATTAGTATCTGAAACACTTAACAATTGTGATGATGGCGAGCTTTATCTAGAGGAGTCTAAATCAGAGTCAATTTTGCTAGATGATAACAAAATAAAAAGCTCAAACTACAGCTCTGATTTGGGATTTGGTTTTAGGGCTATCTCAAACGAGGTTGTTGCTTATTCATATTCAAATGAAATATCAAAAGACTCATTAAAAAATTCTTCAGAAAATCTTAAATCAACTCTGAAATCAATTAAAGGCACATACAATCATGAAATTCCAAAATCTAATAAAAAATTTTATAAAGATATTAATCCAATTGAACAAAAAACGTTAAATTCAAAATTAGAAGTCTTAAATAAAGTAAATGAATTTTTAAGAAAAAAAGATGGATCAGTAAAACAAGTGACAGCTAGTTTTGCTGGTGAACAAAAATCAATAGAGATTATTCGGTCAGGTGGAGAGTCGCTTACTGATGTACGTCCATTAATTAGATTTAATGTGTCTGTGATGTTAGAAAAAAATGGAAGAAAAGAAACAGGTGTATATGGAATTGGTGGCAGACAATCTTATGATGACTATTTAAAAAATGACAATTGGAAAAATGTTTGTGAAGAGGCTTTTAGGATAGCATCAGTAAATTTAGAAAGTAAACCAGCACCTGCTGGTGAGATGAAAGTAGTTTTAGGACCTGGTTGGCCAGCTATATTAATTCATGAAGCAATCGGTCATGGTCTTGAAGGAGATTTTAATAGAAAAAAAACATCAGCATTTCATAATCTTATGGGTGAAAAAGTTGCAAGTGAGGGAGTAACAATTGTTGATGACGGTACGATAGATAATAGAAGAGGTAGTTTAACAATTGATGATGAGGGAACACCAACTGAGCGAACAGTTTTAATTGAAAACGGTATTCTTAAAAATTTTATGCAAGACAGGCATAATGCAAGATTAATGAATACAAGATCCACTGGGTCTGGAAGAAGAGAAAATTATAGACATGTCGTGTTACCAAGAATGAGAAATACAATGATGTTAAGTGGAAATCAAACTCAAGACGAAATGATCAAATCTGTTGATAAAGGAATTTTTGCAGTAAGTTTTGGAGGTGGCCAGGTGGATATTACATCTGGAAAATTTGTATTTAATTGTACTGAGGCTTACGAAATAAATAATGGTAAAATTGGATCTCCAATTAAAGGCGCAACACTTATTGGTGATGGACCATCAATACTTAAAGAAGTATCGATGGTAGGAAATGATATGATGTTAGACCCAGGTATAGGAACTTGTGGAAAGGCAGGACAAGGAGTTCCTGTGGGAGTCGCTCAACCTTCAATTTTAATTGATAAAATGACAGTTGGTGGAACAAAACTTTAATTATGGTTAAGGATCAAGAATTTCTAAAATCTAAAGCTTCATATTGTTTAGATTTGGCAAAAAAAATGGGAGCAACTGATGCAAGTGTTACAGTTGGTCACTCAATTTCAGAAACAGTTAATTTTAGAAATAAATCCCTAGAAGCCTCAGATAGATCAGATGGATTGGCATTAAGTATAGAAACTTATTTAGGTAAAAGAAGATCATCAATTTCATCATCAAATTTACTAGATGAAAATATAAAAACTTTAATTGAAAAGTGCTTTGAAACTACAAAAATTACACCAGAGGATGAATTTAATTCTTTGCCTGATAAAAATTTATTAGCCAAACAAATTAGTAGCCTTAATTTGTATGATGAAACAAGATTTGAAAACGATAAAAAAATAAAATATTTAAAAGATTTAGAGGAGGCTGCTTCATCAAATAAGCAAATTATAAATACAGAATCTAGTTTTACTGAAAATAAATCAAATTTTATATTAGCTAATAGTGACGGTTTTTGTGACGGTTATAAAACTTCTTCTTTTACTGCTTCTTGCTTAACAGTTGCAAAAGATGAAAATAGCATGGAAAGAGACTATGAATTTTCTAGCAAACGTCATTTATCTGATATTAAGCAAGCACCAGATCTTGGAAATAAAGCTGCCGAGCAAACTATTAGAAAATTGAGCCCTAACAAAATTGGAAGCGAGAAGATAAGCATAATTTTTGATAAAAGAATTTCAAAAGGAATGTTAAGTGTTTTTGCAAGTGCAATATCTGCCTCTGCAATTGCAAGAGGCACTTCATTTTTAAAGGATAAAATGGATCAACAGGTTTTTGTCAATTCGATAAATGTAATTGATAAACCAGATATAATTAAAGGAATGGGTTCTCAAAATTTTGATTCAGAGGGCGTAAACTCTAATACATTACAACTTATAGAGAATGGAATACTTAAAAATTACCTGGTTGACACTTACAATGGAAAAAAAATAAATTTACAATCAAATGGAAGAAGTGGTGGAACCACTAATTTATATTTTGAAAATGGAAATATAAGCTATGAAGATCTTCTGAAAAAAAATTCAAAAAGTCTTTATATTACTGAAACTATTGGTCACGGATCTAATCTTGTAACAGGAGATTATTCAGTAGGGGCGACTGGTTTTTTGGTTGAAGATGGAGAATTTAAATATCCTGTTAATGAAATAACAATTGCTGGTAATTTTAAGGATATGTTTAAAAATATAACTTTAGCTAATGATTTAGAATTCGAATATTCAGTTAATTCACCAACTATGATGATAGAAGGTATGACTGTTGCAGGAAAATGAGCAGTTATTGTGTAATAGGCTCTGGAATTTCAGGAGCGACAATAGCTAATCTTTTGAGCAAAAAAAATTCTGTACATATTTATGATAAAGCTCGAGGTCCAGGTGGCAGATCTTCCTTTAAAAGATTAAATAAGTCAAAAGGATTTGACCATGGAGCTCAATATATTTCTCCAAAATCAATACAATTTAAGAAATTTATTACAAATTTATGTAAAAAAAAAATTCTAAAAATATGGAGTGGCAAACATATTTTTTTAAACAAATTAAAAAAAGAAAATAAAAATCATATTAAAATAATTGGTTGCAAAGGTAATAATGATATCAGCAAACATTTGATAAAGAATATAAAATGTAACTTTCAAAGTGAGTTAGAGAAGATTCAATTTATAAATGATAAATGGAAATTAGATTTTAAGAACAACCAAATAAAATATTATGATAAATTAATATTAACTTGTCCTTTCCCACAATTAAAAAAATTATCAAAAAAATTTATAGATGAATCATTCATCAAGCAAAAAATTAAAATGGATGCAAATATTACAGTCATGATCGAAATTAAAAAAACAAATAAAAACATATCGAGTTATTTGTTTGACGATAAGATTTTAGGATGGGCCGCTAAAGAAAATAGTAAAAAAAGATTTAAAAGTAATAATGATTTATGGACTTTACAAAGCACAAATCTATGGGCAAACAAAAAAATAAATAAAAATAGAGAAAATAAAGAAAAAAATTCAAAGATTTTAATTGATCGATTTTTTAAACTTACTGGAATTAAAAAAACAAAAATATTAACTTCATTAAACCATGGTTGGAAATATTCTTCAAATTCTAGGCCCTTTAAAGTCAAAAGTTATTGGAATACTAAATTAAATTTAGGAGTATGTGGAGACTGGTTTGTGGGACCTAGGGTTGAAGCTGGATGGATGAGTGCAAATGATCTTTTTAAAAAAATAAATAAATAATTTTATTCAAGATTTTTTAAGCGATATTCCCAATCCCCCATTCTTTTATATGTAACTTTGACAATTACTGAAGTTTTTTTATCAAGCCAAATATCAAAATTTAATTTTTTATCCTCAGGTAGAGACATATCTTTAGATGTAAGTTTGAAATGATCTGTTTCATATTGTTTGCCATTAATTGAAATATTTTCTTTGCCAATAAAAGTTACTATTTGTTCTTTTATACTTCCAGAAATAGGACTTATTTGGCTTTCTGCTTGTAAAATTTTATGACTCCACCAATTTCCTATAATATTTTTTTCAGAAGCTTCACCTGAATATGAAGATCCTTTTATATCAAACTTTTTATTATTTTTATCCAGTTTTAAGTTTACAAATTTTTCTTTTTTATTTTGAAGTGTCTTTGATTGAAAAGAAATTAAATTATCTTTTAAATAAATTTCTTCCCCATATCCTTCTACTTTAAATATTGTTGCAGATAGTAATTTTACCTCAAACTTATATTGATTTTTTACCCTCGTTTTTTCACCATCTCTTTCAAAAAAATAATTATTATAACCAATTACCTCATCATTTCTTAAGATCTCCATTTCTATTTTATTGAATTTGTTATAATGACCTATATGAGCAAAAGAAATTGATGAAAAAAATACAATAAGTAAAATAATTGAAAACTTTTTCATTTGCTGTTTATAATATTAGAATTTTTCATTAATAGAAATAGCTTATTACAATTATGTTTTTAAAAATAAAAAAAATTCCAAAAGTAAAATGGAGCTCAGAAAAACCATTTAACTTTAAACCAAAGTTTTCTACATTTTTTTTCTTATGCTTTGGTTTGTCTTTATTTGGATTAGGTGAGGGGTTGTTAATTGTTTCGTTCACAGGAGCCTCTCCTTGGAGTGTTTTAGCCCAAGGTATTTCTTTAAATGTTAATTTAACTATTGGAACTATCACATTATTAATAAGTATTGCTGTTTTAATTTTATGGATACCTCTTGGGCAAAAACCAGGGATGGGTACAATATTTAATGCTTTGATTATTGCAATTATGATTGATCTTTGTATTAAGTATGTTCCTACACCATCAAATTATATTCATCAATTATTATTAGCTGTAATTTCTGTGATTACAGTTGGAATAGGTGGGGGTATTTACTTAGTATCAAATTTAGGAGCCGGCCCTAGAGATGGACTTATGATAGGATTACAAAAATTAACTAATTTTCCTATAGCTGTTGTAAGAGCAACATTAGAAATTTCAGTTGTTAGTATTGGATGGTATTTAGGAGGAACAGTGGGTGTAGGAACTTTATTGTTTGCATTTGGCATAGGTCCATGCGTTGCGTTAGGACTTTATTTAGTTGATAAAACTTTTGATTAAGCAGCAGCTATAGCTTTTTCGCTTTTTTTTCTTTCGTGGGGGTCAAGAATTGCTTTTCTTAATCTGCATGAGTCTGGCGTTATCTCTAAAGCTTCATCTGTATTAAGCATACTTAATTGTTCGGCAATAGACATTGTTCTGACGGGTGTGAGCACAACATTTTCATCAGTACCTTGAGTTCTCATATTGGTTAATTTTTTACCCTTCATTACATTAATAATCATATCACCTGGTTTAGGTGAAAGACCAACTATCATTCCAGGATAAACAGCATCATTGTGAGTTACAAACATCTCTCCTCTTGCTTGTAGATTAAATATCGCGAATGCAACTGCTTTTCCTTGTTCCATCGAGATTAAAGCTCCATTTCTTCTACCTTCCATTTCTCCTTCAAAAGGACCATAGCTATGGAATATTCTGTTGATCACTCCGTTTCCTTTTGTAAGTGTAAGAAACCTACTTGTGTAACCCATCAAACCTCTAGTAGGTGCATGAAAAATTAATCTTTTTTTATTAGTTCCAGTATCTTTTAATTCTATAAGTTTACCTTTTCTTCTGTTCATAGAATCTATCACTTTTGATGAATGTTCTTCATCAAGGTCCATAGTAATTTCCTCAATCGGCTCAAGTTTATTTCCACTTTCATCAGTTTTGTATAAAACTTTTGGAGGACTTACTGTCATTTCAAAACCTTCTCTTCGCATTTGAGTTAAAAGAATTTCTAACATTAGTTCACCTCTACCACTAACAACAAACGAGTCTTTACCCTCGTTTTCAGAAAATGTAATTCCAACGTTATTTTGAGCTTCTTGAACTAATCTATCTCTAATTTGCGTGCTAGTTAATTTTTTACCCTCAGTTCCAGC
>CACFEM010000021.1 GCA_902565325.1 uncultured Pelagibacteraceae bacterium | reverse complement strand
ATTATCTATCTCATCAATAATTTTTTTATTTTTTTTTCAGGAACCTAAAAAGACATCAGATAATCAATATAAAACCGGAAGAAGTTTTTTCGAACTTATGTCACAACCAAGATTTCTGCAGGCACTTGTAGCTTCAGCTTTTGCCTATGCAGTAATGACTTTTTTAATGACAGCCACACCTATAAGTATGCATTTGATGGAGAAAATAAGTTTGTCCAAGACTGGATTTGTTATTCAGCTTCATATAGCAGCTATGTTTTTACCTTCACTAGTTACTGGAAATTTAGTTAAAAGGTTTGGTCATAGTAAAATTATGTATTCGGGAGTTTTACTGTTTTTAGTCACAATTATTACTAGTTTATTTGAACAAAACTTCACTAATTATTTGATTGCTCTTATTTTTCTAGGACTAGGATGGAATTTTTTATTTATTTCAGGAACGAGCTTACTTGTGTTGTGTTACAGAGAAGAGGAAAAATTTAGAGCTCAAGGGTATAATGATTTAATCGTTTATACCATACAAGCAACAGCGAGTTTGTCTGCTGGAGTATTTCTTAGCTTAACTAGCTGGAAAACTATGAATTTAATATGTTTGATTTTTCTAATTATAATAGCTCTTTCTACAATAAGAGCTGATTTAAAAAAAAACCCCAGCAATTAAATTACTGGGGTTTTTTGAATTAAGATAACAAATTATCTTTGTTTTTTAGTTTTGAATTTTCCGCCTTTAATTTCTTGTTCTAAGAAAGAACCTTCGGCTTCACCAACATCAGTAAAAGTTACTCCAGTAGCACCTTCGTAATTAATCTTTTTACCTTTTGCTAGTAAATCCAAACCTTTCTTAAGCTCACCTGGGTAAATCTTTTTTCCAGGAGCGTTAGCAACATCCATTACATTTTTTGCTATAGATGCTCTGTCAGCAGAATTACCTGCTTGCATTGCAAGAACGATTAAAGCAGCTGCATCGTAAGACTCAGCTGTGTATGGTCCTGATGAGTCAATACCACCAGCTTTTGCAACTTCTGCAAATACACCAGCACCTTTACCAGTAGAACCTGGCATTGATCCAAATGATTTACTTAAATCTTTACCAAAAGCATCAACTAAAGATTGACCGATCATACCATCTGATAAAACAAATTTATCAAATGCACCAGAGTCTAAAGAAGCTTGAATGATTCCTTTTCCTCCTTGGTCAAGATAACCAATAACTGCTACAGCATCACCACCAGCAGAAGCAAGAGTTGCTACTTCAGATGAGTAATCTGCTTTTCCATCTTCGTGAGCAGTTACGGTTGTAACTTTAATACCATGAGCTTCAACTGCTGCTTTGTAAACATCAGCTAAACCTTTACCATAGTCATTGTTAGTATAAGTGATTGCAACACTTTTTACTTTTCTATCTTTAGTTATGTCTGCCAAGATTTGACCACCTCTAGCATCTGACGGAGCAGTTCTAAAGAAATACCCTTTATCATCTAGCGTTGTTAAACCTGGAGAAGTTGCTGAAGGTGAAATCATAACTACACCATTTGGTACAGCAACATTTGTTGCAATTGCGCCAGTTACACCTGAACAGTCAGCTCCCATGATTGCAGCTACACCACCTGAAATTAAACCTTCAGCTGCTGCTGTTGCTGCTGCTGAGTCAACACAAGTTGAGTCTGCTCTCATAACTTCAATTTTTTTTCCACCTAATAGCGAACCTGAGTCTGATGCTTCTTTAAAAGCAAGCTCTGCAGATGCAGCCATAGCTGGAGTTAGAGATTCAATAGGACCTGTGAATCCTAGAATGATCCCCATTTTAATATCTGCCATTACTTTTGTTCCAAAAATAGAAACAAACATAAATGCAGCGATAAATAGTTTTCTCATTATCTTCCTCTATATTGTTAACAATTTATAAAAAGGTAATTTAATTATGAATATGATTAATATTCAATGACAAAATAGTCCTTTTTAGCATTGAATAAACACCTCTTTAACGAGTATTTTCAAACTATTGTGTAGATTTAAAAATATTTTTTAAATTCTTCATTAATATTTAGTATTTCAAGATCAACTAATCCACCAATTACCAATTGTAGACCAACAATTAAAATAAATATTAACCCAACATACGCAATCCATATATGTCTTTGAATATAACTTGCCATATATGTTGCTAAAGCACCAGTTAAAACAACTGACAACATAAGTCCAAATATCATAAATCCAAAATATCCTTTTGCTGCAGCAACAACACCAATGACATTATCAAAACTAATCATGATATCTGCAAATAAAACTTTTCCAATGCTACTAATGTATGAAGGTTCTTTCCCTTTTTTAGTTGTAGGTTTTACTTTTTTAATGTCTAGTAAATCTTTCCTTAAATCATTTACAATCCAAATTAATAATAAACCACCTAAAATTTTTATAAAATAAAATTCAAATAAAAAAGTCGCAAAAATTGCGAAAAAGATTTTAAAAACAAAGGCTCCAATTACACCCCAAAGAATTATTTGTTTTCTATTTTTTGGAACAAAGTTTGAAGCAATAGACCCAACTATTACCGCATTATCTGCTGTTAATATAATTGTGATAAAAATTATATTGGTTAAAATTATGAGCTCTTCAATCAAGATAACATTATAATAGTATAATCTGACAATTTTTCAATGAGACCATGTGATAATTTTATTGATTTAACCTCTAAGAGATAATTAAATGTTAATTTTAAAAAGGAGGATAGATGAAATTATTCAAATTATTTATATCTATAATTACTTCAGTATTATTATTTGCAAACATTTCTTTAGCTGAAAAATGGGATATGGCACTGGCATATGGTGCTGGAAACTTTCATTCTGCTAATGCAACAGAATTTGCAAAGAATGTAACTGAAAAAAGTGGTGGAAAACTTACAATTGTTACTCACCCAGGAGGTTCATTATTTAAAGGTGGTGAAATTTTCAGAGCTGTAAGAACAGGACAAGCACCTATTGGTGAAAGATTTATGTCTGCTCTTGGAAAAGAAGATCCTTTATATGAAATTGACTCATTACCTTTCTTAGCAACTACTTATGACGATGCTATGAAATTATATGAAGCTTCAAAGCCTTATATTGTTAAAAGTCTTGATGAAAAAGGATTGGTGTTTCTTTATGCAGTACCATGGCCTGCACAAGGACTTTATAGTAAAAAGCAAATTAAAAAAGTTGGTGATCTAAATGGATTAAAATTTAGAGCATACAACTCTGCAACAATAAGAATTGCGGAGCTAACAGGAATGGCGCCAACTAAAATTGAAGCAGCTGAAATTAGTCAAGCATTTTCTACAGGTGCCGTTGAAAGTATGATTACTTCTCCTACAACTGGAAAAAATAGCAAGATTTGGGAAAATGGTGTTAAATACTTTTATGATATAGCAGCATGGTTTCCAAAAAATATGATCATAGCTAATAAAGCCGCTTGGAATAAACTTGATAAAGCAACTCAAGATCTTGTCATGAACCAAGCAGCAATTGCTGAAGAAAAAGGTTGGGAATTATCTAAACAAGGTAATACTGGAGACAAGAAAGCTTTAGCAGATGCTGGAATGGAAGTAGGCGAAGTTAATTCAGCTTTGAAAAAACATTTTGAAAAAGTTGGAGCAACAATGTCTGAAGAATGGAAAGCAAAAGCTGGAGACAGAGGTGCTGCAGTTTTATCTGCTTACAAATAAAATAGTCTTAAAAAAAAGGCCAACTTGTAGTAAGTTGGCCTTTTTACTAAATGTTTCAATCAATAAATAACAATCTAAATAAGCTCTATAAATTTTCAGGATATTTGGCCGCTTTTTTTTTAATACTTGTCGCAGTTTTTATTTTAATTGGAATTTCCTCAAGGATATTTGGTTTTTACATAAGAGGTTTGGCTGAGTACTCAGGTTACTGCATGGCTGCAGCTTCCTTTTATGCATTAGCATTTACTTTTGTTGAGGGTGGTCATATTCGAATTACACTTTTCTTAGAAAAAGCCTCTTCATCCTATAAAAGACTTTTAGAAATATGGTGTTTAATTGTAGCAACAATTTTTTCAGGCTATTTGTCTTTTTACTTATGGAAAATGTTATTAATCTCTTATGATTTTCAAGAGAGAAGCGAAGGTGCAGATGAGATCTTAATATGGATTCCTCAAACAAGTGTTGCTATCGGATCTTTAATTTTTTTTATAGCTGTTTTACATAAATTTATTTTAACAATTTTAAGCAAGAATGACTGAAATATTTCTCATAATATTTTTTATAAGTGTACTTTTATTCTTTCTTGGATCTGGCATCTGGGTAGCAATAAGCATGATAGGAGTTTCAACAATTGGTATGATGTTATTTACTTCAAGACCAGTTGGGGATGCTATGGCGACTACAATATGGGGCACCTCGTCATCATGGACATTAACAGCTTTACCATTGTTTGTTTGGATGGGTGAAATATTATTTAGAACCAAGTTATCCGAAAATTTATTTGCCGGACTATCACCATGGATGCAAAAATTACCTGGTGGATTAATTCACGTAAATGTTGTTGGTTGTGCACTTTTTGCTGCAATTTCTGGCTCTTCTGCTGCAACCGTTGCAACAGTAGGCAAGATGTCTATCCCAGAACTAAGAAAAAGAAAATATCCAGAAAAAATTTTGTTAGGTAGTCTAGCAGGTTCAGGAACTTTAGGACTTCTTATTCCTCCTTCAATAATATTAATAATTTATGGAGTAACTGTTCAAGAGTCTATAGCAAAACTATTTATTGCTGGAATTATTCCAGGGATAATGATCGCACTTATATTTATGTCTTACGTGATCATTTGGTCTTTAATAAATAAAAAAAGCATGCCAATGTATGTAGAAAATTTTTCCTTTCTAGAAAAAATAAGAAAATCAAAACAATTATTACCAGTAATTATTTTAATATCAGCTGTGATTGGATCAATATACACTGGAGTTGCAACAGCAACTGAGGCTGCTTCTTTAGGTGTAGTAGGGGCTTTAATTTTATCATATTTTCAAAAGAGCTTAACCATTGAAACATTTAAACAATCCTTACTAGGAGCAACCAAAACTTCTTGTATGATTGCTTTTATTTTAGCTGGCTCTACATTTTTATCATTAGCTATGGGATTTACTGGTCTTCCAAGAAATCTAGCTATCTGGATACAAAATATGGAGCTATCACCTTATGTATTAATTTTTGTATTAATGATTTTTTATATTATTCTTGGAATGTTTCTTGATGGAATTTCAGCAGTAGTATTAACAATGGCGATTATTGAACCAATGATTAGACAGGCTGGTTTTGACATGATTTGGTTTGGAATATTTTTAGTTATTGTAGTTGAGATGGCTCAAATCACACCACCTGTAGGATTTAATTTATTTGTTTTACAAGGAATGGCTAATAAAGATATGGGATTTATTGCAAGGAGCGCATTCCCATTATTTATGTTAATGATCCTTGCAGTAGTTCTTGTTGTTATCTTTCCAGAGATAGCTTTATGGATGCCACAACAAATGGTTCAAAACATTAACTAATATTTTGATTTTTTTGTACCAGCAATTATTTGTTTTAAACTATCATATTCTTTACAATTACAACTTTCTAGAATTTTTAATCTTTCATTAGCTAAATCAATTCTGTTTGTCGCAACATAAAGCTCTCCTAAATATTCATTAATACCTATATGATTTGGTTCAATAGCGAGACCTTGAAGATAATATTTTTCTCCAGTTTCAAAATCTCCAAGTTTTCTTGTTGTAAAACCTAAGTAGTTTAATGTATCTGCTTTATTTGGTTTGCTTTTGTTTGACTTGATTAAAAGCTTTAAAGCTTTCATATATCTCTTATTTGCTTTCTCTAATTTACCATCATTTTCATATTTTTTTGCTGCTTTTACTAATTTTACAGCTTTACTGTAATTGTTAACACTACTGGAGTCTGAACCAGAGCTAGTACCTGCAGAATATGAATTAGTAAATAAAAGAATTAACATAAAAAAAGTAATTAATATATTTTTTATCATTATCTAAATTTCTCCATTTCAATTAAAGGTTTTAAAGTTAGTCCGTTATCTACTAAATTTTTTTTTATAGATTTTGCAGTAGCTAGCGAACTCGTATTATCTCCATGTATGCATACAGAGTCAATTTCACAAGGTATCTGCTTTCCACTGTGACAATTAAGTGACTGATTTTTTACCATATTTAATACGTGTTTTTTAGCTTCTTCTGGATCAGTAATAAGAGCATGTGGTTTTTTTCTAGAAACTAAATTCCCATCATCTTCGTAATTTCTGTCAGCAAATATTTCACAAGCTATACGCATGTTTAGTTTTTTAGCTGCTTCTTCCATTTTAGATCCTGTAGGAACCAAATAAATTAAATCTTTACTAATCTCGTTTATAGCTTTTGCTAAAGTAGTAGCTAAATCTATATCCTCACAAGCCATATTATTTAAAGCTCCGTGTGGTTTTATGTGAGTAACATTCTCTCCATAATCTTGAGCAATTTTTTGAAGAATTTCGTATTGATCAATAATTAATTGCCTTACTTCATTAGGTGAAAGATCCATTCTTTGCCTTCCAAAATTTTCAGGGTCATTAAATGACGGATGCGCCCCAATACTAACACCATTTTTTTTTGAAATTTGAACTACTTGATTCATCGTTTCATCATCACCCGCATGATAGCCACATGCGACATTTGCAGAATTAACTATTTCTAGCAAATCTGGATCATACTTATTTGAATGATGTTTTGATTTTTCACCTAAATCACAATTTATATTAATTTCCATAGTCTCTAATGTTAAGTATAACATGTCATGATAAAAAATATATCAAATCTTGGTGACGCAGCTTTGTACTGTGATTTTGGTAATGAAGTAAATAAATCAATTAATTCAAAAGTTATAAAATATTTCAAAACTATTAAAGAAAAAAAATTCGAAGGGATAAATAATTTAACACCTTCATATAATAAATTAATTATTTCTTATGATCTAAAAAAAACAAATTTTAAAGAAGTTAAAAAATTTATAGAAAATATTAATATTGAAGATTCAAAAAAAACAAACTCCAAAAAATTGGAAATACCAGTTTGTTGTCACGAAAATTTCTCTATGGATATTAAAAGATTAGAAAAAATATTAAAATTAAGTAGAGAAAAAATTTTAGAGAATTTTTTAAATAAAGAATATTTCTGCTACATGACAGGCTTTATTGCTGGCATGCCTTTTCTTGGTGACTTAGATGAAAATATGCGAGCGCAACGTTTAGAAACTCCAAGAGTAAAAGTACCCAAGGGGTCAGTTGCATTAACTGAGCAATTTGCAAATATTTATACATTTGAAAGCCCAGGTGGATGGAATATTTTAGGAAATACACCTTTAGATATCTTTGATAGTTCAAAAGAAGATAAACCCAATCTAATTAACCCAGGAGATATAGTAATTTTCAAGGAAATTTCCTTAGATCAGTACAAAAATTATAATGAGTAGTAATTATTTAGATATAATCAGACCTGGAATTAATACCACCTTTCAAGATAAAGGCAGGGATCATCTTTATCATATTGGTATCCCTTTTAGTGGTGCTATGGATAATAGAAATTATCTCATAGCTAACAAACTTGTTAATAATAATTTGGACTCTGCAGTAATAGAGTTTGCATATCAAGGTCCTCATATAAAGTATTCAGGAGAAAAAATTAATTTTGCTGTTACTGGAGATGTAATTTTTTCAATTAAAAAAAAAGATACTGAAATTAAGGGCAAATGCTACATAAGCTATCAAATTGAAAATGGAGATGAGATAAATATCATATCTACAAATAAATCAGTTTATGGATATTTAGCATTAGGTGGAGAGCTCGATTTAAAATTTCAATGGAATAGTTGCTCCATAAACACAAAAGCAAACATTGGATCTAATGATGGAAAAAAATTAGATGTAGGGCAAAGAATTAATTTAAAAAAAATAAATTCAAATAAGGATATTAAAAAAACTAATTACATTAATACCAAAATAGAAAACATAAGGGTGATCAAAGGCACTAATTTTGATTACTTTTCTGAAGAAGGTAAAAAAATATTTTATGAGAAAGAATTTATTGTTTCAAAACTTTCAGACAGAATGGGCATGAGGCTTGAGGGACCTAAAATTGATAATATTGTGAATACCAACATAAAATCAGAGGGTTTGATTAAAGGTGTAATCCAAGTACCAGCAGACGGAAATCCAATAATAATGCTCTCAGATCATGGTACTATTGGTGGTTATCCAAAAATTGGAGTTGTGGCTAGTGTCGATTATGATCGATTAGTACAGATGTCTCCTGGTTCAAAAATAAAATTTAAAGAGATTAATTTATCTGATGCAGAGACTTTATTTAAGTTATATGAAATGGAAACTCAAAATTTACTATCACAAATTTAATGAATTTTTTATCAAAAATACCAGGTCCTTTTTTAGTTTTTTTAGGAGCTTGTGCACTAAGTTTTGGTGGTTTAATAGTAAAATCTTTTGACGGATCTACACTTTGGCAAATATTATTTTGGAGATCACTTTTCTTTATTGGAGTAATTACAATTTTTTTAATCTTTACTTACAAAGGAAAAATTTTTAGTGCTCTTTATAAATCTGGAATTCCAGGTTTATTTGGAGGTATAATTTTATCCATTGGATTTGCTAGCTATGTATTTGCTATGTATGAAACAACAGTAGCTAATGCAAACTTTATAATTCAAACTCAAGCTTTGTTTTTAGTAATTTTTGGTTATGTATTTTTAAAAGAAAAAATTTCAAAAATTACATTAACTTGCATTATTACAGCAGCAGCTGGTATAATTTTAATGTTGGGAAGTTCACTAACACCAGGTCAAATGACTGGAAACTTAGTTGCATTTATTATGCCGATATCATTTGCAATCTTAATTTTAATTGTAAGAAAATATCCAAAAGTTGACATGATACCTTTACAATTGGTTGCTGGAATTTTTGCAACACTAATAGGTTTGTTTATGTCACCGAGTATTTTAGTTTCAACAAATGATATTTTTTTAGGTTTTATTGCAGGATTTTTTCAAGTTGGACTTGGATTTATACTTATAACAATTGGAGCAAGATCAACTCCTTCAGCATTTGTTGGAATCATTATGTTAACCGAAGCTGTTCTAGGACCCATGTGGGCATGGATGTTTGCAAACGAAAACCCTCCACTTACAGTGCTTTTTGGGGGAGCAGTAGTTATAACAGCGGTAGTTATACAGTTTTTGTCTCCATTACTTGTCAAAAAGGTCGCTAAATAAATTTCACATAAACATTTTAAATATGCTATAAATTTATATACGGGAGAGACTACTTTTGTAGCGCCGAAGGAGCAACCACCCCGGAAACTCTCAGGCAAAAGGACCGTACATATTAACTCTGGAAAGAGAATTATTCTCGCCGAAGGAGCAAATCTCTCAGGCACCAAGACAGAGGGGGCACAGAAGAGTTAATATGGAAATAAAAAAAACATCGCTAAATAAGCTTCATCAAAGTAACCACGCAAAGTTTGTTGAATTCGCTGGTTATGAAATGCCCATTCAGTATAGCAAAGGTATTATTGAAGAACATAAATTCACAAGATCGAATTCTGGAATATTTGATGTATCTCATATGGGTCAATTATTTATATATGGTGATGAAAGTTTAACAGAAGAATTAGAAAAGATTTTTCCATTAGATTTAAAAAATCTAAAACAAAACTGCTCTAAGTATAGTTTTTTAATGAATCAAGATGCTGGAATTTATGATGATTTAATTATCACTAAAATAGAGGAGGGGTATTTAATTATTTTAAATGCTGCATGCAAAGATAAAGATTTTGAGATTTTATCTAATTTACTAGGTTCAAAATTTAAAATGAATTTAGATAACAATAGATCATTAGTAGCAATTCAAGGACCTAAATCTGTTGAAATTTTAAATTCAATTATAAATGGAGTTGATAAACTAAATTTTATGACAGGAAATTGGTTTAATTCTGATAATCAAAAATTATTCGTTACAAGATCAGGTTATACAGGGGAAGATGGATTTGAAATTTCAATTTCTAACGATAAAGCTGAAAAGTTTGTTGAAAATTTAATAGAAAAGGGAGCACAACTTATAGGACTTGGGGCAAGAGATACCTTGAGATTAGAAGCTGGATTATGTTTATATGGTCACGAATTAGATATTAATAAAACACCAGTTGAGGCAAACCTTAGATGGGCAATCTCAAAATCTAGATTATCAAATGGGGGTTTTATTGGATCGAAAAAAATTATGAACCAAATGCAAGATGGAGCAAGTCAAATAAGAGTAGGGATTAAGCCTGAAGGTAGACTGATTGCAAGAGAAAAAACTAAAATATTTAATGATTCAGATAAAAAAATTGGTGAGATAACTAGTGGAACGTTCGGACCAAGTGTAAACGGTCCTATAGCGATGGGTTATGTTGATAAAGAGTTTTCAAAAGTTGATACTAAAATTTTGCTTGAGGTAAGAGGAAAAAAATATCCAGCAAGTATTTGTGCATTACCATTTTATAAAAAAAATTATGTGAAAGGAGTAAATTAATGAGTGAAGTAAAATTTTCTAAAGAACATGAGTGGATTACTTTGGAGGGAGATGTAGCCACAATAGGAATTACAAAACATGCAACAGAAATGCTTGGCGACATCGTTTTTGCAGAACTTCCTGAAAAAGGATCTAATGTTGAAAAAGATGGTACTGCAGGAGTAGTAGAGTCTACGAAAGCTGCTAGTGATGTTTATACTCCAGTTAGTGGTGAGGTGGTAGATACAAACCAAGCTATCGTAGATGATCCATCTAAAATTAATGAGGATCCAGAGGGTTCAGCATGGTTTTTTAAACTCAAAATGAAAGACCAATCTGAAATGGATAATCTTATGAACAAAGAAGAATACGATAAATTTGCAAAGGAGAGTGCTAGCTAATGTTACATAATTCTCAAAAAGATTTTTTAAAAAGACACATTGGACCTTCAGATGAAGATCAAAATAAAATGCTTAAGGAACTTAATTTTAAATCACTAGATGATTTAATCAAAAGTACAGTTCCAGAAAAGATCCAATTGAAAGATGAATTAAATATTGGAGAGTCTAATTCAGAATATGAAGCATTAAGAAAATTAAAAGCAATTTCGAAAAAAAATCAAATTTACTCTAATTTTATAGGGATGGGTTATTATGGCACTTACACTCCATATGTAATTCTAAGAAATATTTTAGAAAATCCAGGTTGGTACACTTCTTATACACCTTATCAACCTGAGGTAGCTCAAGGAAGATTGGAAATGCTGCTTAATTTCCAACAAATGATAGTTGATTTCACAGGAATGGATATTGCAAACGCATCTTTATTAGATGAAGGAACAGCAGCTGCAGAAGCGATGGGATTAAGTCATAGATTAAATAAAAAAGATAATAATTTAGTTTTTGTCTCAGAAAATTGTCACCCACAAACAATAGATGTAATTCAAACAAGAGCAGAGCCAATGGGATTAAAAGTACTTGTTGGAAATGAAGATGAAGTATTAGATCAATTAAAGGAAGATTTAGTTTGTGGTATATTACAATATCCGGGAACTTTAGGAGATATAAAAGATCCTAGTGAAGCAATTAGTAAAATTCATAAAAAAAATGGTAAAGCAATATTAGCTTGTGATTTATTAGCACTTGCTAAATTAAAAACCCCTAGAGAACTAGGAGCAGACATTGCTGTAGGAAGTTCTCAAAGATTTGGAATTCCAATGGGTTATGGTGGACCTCATGCAGCCTTCTTTGCAACTAAAGACGAATATAAAAGATCTATGCCAGGAAGAATTGTAGGAGTCTCTGTTGATAGACATGGAAACAAAGCTTACAGATTATCATTACAAACTAGGGAACAGCATATAAGAAGAGATAAAGCTACAAGTAATATTTGTACTGCACAAGCTTTATTAGCAATTGTTTCAGCCGCATATGCCATTTACCACGGACCAGATGGAATAAAAACTATTGCTGAGAGAGTTTCTCAATTAGCTAAAAATTTTGCAGATAAATTGAAACAATCTGGATATGAAATTTATTCAGATCATTTCTTTGACACAGTTACAATTGTAACAAAAGATAAAACTGATCAAATTTATAAAAATGCTTTAGATCAAAAGGTAAACATTAGAAGAGTAAATTCTGAAATGTTGGCAGTTTCTTTTGATGAAAAGAAAAATGTTTATAGAGTAAATCAATTGTTGAAAATTTTTAATGCAGCTGAATCAATTAAAAAAGAGGATCCAACAGTAAGTTTACCTAATTTACCAAAAAATTTATTAAGAACTTCAAAATATTTAGAACATCCTGTTTTTAATTCATATCACTCAGAAACTGAGATGCTTAGATATTTAAAAAAGTTAGAGGATAAAGATATAGCTTTAAATAGAACTATGATTGCACTTGGTTCATGTACTATGAAATTAAACGCTACTGCAGAAATGATACCTATTTCGTGGAGAGAATTAGCAGAGCCTCATCCATTTGTACCTATTGAGCAGATGGAAGGATATAGAGATTTATTCACTGATCTTAAAAATTGGCTGAGATCAATTACAGGTTTTTCTGGTGTTTCGCTTCAACCAAATGCAGGCGCCCAAGGAGAATATGCAGGATTAATGGTTATTAGAAAATATCATTTAGATAGAGGTGAAGAAAACAGAAATATATGTTTAATACCTAGCTCAGCACATGGAACCAATCCTGCTAGTGCACAAATGGTAGGAATGAAAGTTGTCGTTGTTGATTGTGACAAAGAAGGAAATGTAGATTTTGAGGATTTAAAGAAAAAAGCAGAAATGCATTCTGAAAATCTTGGAGCATTAATGGTCACTTATCCGTCTACTCACGGAGTATTTGAAGAAAAAATTACAGATATATGTGAGTTAATTCATAAACATGGTGGCCAAGTTTATATGGATGGTGCAAATTTGAACGCGCTTGTTGGTATAGCAAGACCTGGAAATTTTGGTCCAGATGTTTGTCACATAAACTTACACAAAACATTCTGTATTCCACATGGTGGTGGAGGACCAGGTATGGGACCAATTGCATGTAAAAGACATTTACAAGTTTATTTGCCTAATCATCCAGTTGTTAAGGATTGTGGACCTACTACAGGAATAGGAGCAGTTTCAGCAGCACCTTGGGGAAGTTCAAGTATTTTATCAATTTCCTGGATGTATATTAAAATGATGGGTTCTGAGGGTTTAAAATTAGCTACTCAAATTGCAATACTAAATGCAAATTATATTGCTCATAGACTTAAAGATCATTACCCAATTCTTTATAAAGGCTCAAACGGAAATGTAGCTCATGAATGTATTATTGATATTCGATCAATTAAAACTGAAACAGGGATTACCGAAGAAGACATAGCTAAAAGATTGATC
>CACFEM010000020.1 GCA_902565325.1 uncultured Pelagibacteraceae bacterium | reverse complement strand
TTGTCCACGATGGAATGTTTATTCTGCTTTTACTAGACCAGGGGTTATTCAAGCAGCTGTAAGTAAAATGAATAATGGTGAAAAATACGTTTGTATTGCAAGAACTGTTGAAAAAGGTATTGGACGATTTGGTCAGGCAAAGAGTGTTTTATCTATAGGACTTGGTTGTGATGCAAAATATGCAAAAGATTTTGTTTATACTGAAAACGTAAATATAAATGATAAATCGACTGAAATTCCAATTGGAGTTTCTTGCAGAACCTGTGACAGATTAGATTGTTCACAAAGAGCATTCCCCCCATTACATAAAAAATTTGATGTTGATTTAAATACAAGAGGTGTTTCGGTTTATGTCAGCGATGATAAAGCTTAATTATGATTAAATATATATTGCCAGCTATAATTATTTTTTTAATAGTATTATTCTGGGAAAAAATTACTGAGTTCGTAGAAAAAAAATTCAATATTAAGCTTAATTATATTGTTGTTAGCTCCATTATTGCTGCAATTGCAGTTATCCTTTTACTCCTAAATTACTAGGCTTCATGAACAGCCTGGAAGTTTCAAATTTTAAAATTGAGGAAACTGAGGGAGTTTTTACCTTTAAAAACGAAAATACAACAATAGGCTTTGTTAGATTTAATGAAAAAGGTGAGGTAGAGTATATTTTTGTTAATCCAATTTTTAGAAAACAAGGGTTAGCAACTAAACTATTACAATTAGTAAAACAAAAAACCGGAAAAGAAATAATACTTCAGGAACCAATTAGCCCTTTAGGATCGAAATTATTAAAATCATTAAATAAATGGAAATAAACTTATTATTTTTTTTTACAGTTGTTCCAGCCATAATTTTATACGGAATTGCAAAATCAGGCCTAGGTGGTTCCATGACTTTAATTTCAGTTCCCTTAATGACTATAGTGATGCCACTAAATCAAGCTTTAGGAATTATTTTACCGATTTTAATATTTTCAGATTTCATTGCTGTTTATAAATATAGAAAAGAATTTGATTTAGGAACTTTGAAATTAATGGTTCCATTTGCAGCTATTGGTATAATTATTGGATCTTTAACTTTTTCATATTTTTCAGAAGATTTGTTAAAATTTATAATTGGTGTGATGGGCTTTTTATTTGCAGGTCATTATTTCTTTTTTAAAAAAGACAAAGAAAAACAATCTGAGAAAAATTTTTTAAAAGGTGGAGCTTGTTCTGTGGTTGCAGGTTTTACAAGTTTTTGTGTGCATGCTGGAGGAACTCCAACCAGTCTTTACTTACTTCCACTTAGAATGAAAAAAGAAATCTATGTTGGAACAAGAATATTTTTTTTCACTTTTGTGAATTTAATTAAACTCCCTTTGTATATTAATTTGTCTATGACAAATTTAGAATCTTTTAAACAGTCAGCAATATTATTTCCAGTTGCATTATTAGGAATATTGATTGGATATAAATTACTTAAAATTATTGAAGAAAAATTATTTTACAATTTTATATATGCTCTAATTTTAGTATCAAGCACAAAGCTATTATATGATTATCTAATATGATTTTTTTACACATACTAAATTTTAAATAAATGTTTAAATTTTAATTATGAAAAAAAAATTTAATCCAAGAATTAAGGCTAGATTAAGAAAAAATAGACAAGTCTTAAGTAAAAATATTGATAACTTTTTTGGTTGGGTTAAAGGTGCAAAACTTATTGAGCTAAAAGAATGTAATACAGATGAAGATCCTGTAAGACCGGAGTTAGATAATAAATTTAGAACGGGATACGGAAGAAAAATTTTTGGAGTTGAATATAAAGGAGAAATTCATGCTGTAATGTGTTTTGCTTATACAAATGAAATTCCAAAAAGTGTTGAAGAGTTAGAAAAATTAAGCACTGATGCATTTCTACAAACAGCAATGAGAGATCAGGCTGGTGGTCAAATAGCAATTGCTTACACCGTATGGTCTAAAAAAAAGGGTGGAGGAAAATTAATAGTAAAAGAAGTATTCAAAAAAATTAAAAAATCTAATCATTTAAATAGATTGGTAACTCTTTCACCTCTAACAGAAATGGCAACTAATTTTCATGAGAGAAATGGAGCCAAATTAATTCAAATTAATGAAACTACACAAAATTTTGAATATAAAGTTATGTAACAATGAAAATTATTAAACTTTATCTTTTAGTATTTTGTACTTTATTTGTTTTACCTTATTCTACAGTTATGGCTTACGAAGAAGCAAATTATGAAGTTGTCTCTAAAAATGAAGTTTATGAGATTAGAAAATATTCAGATCGTTTAGCGGTGGAAACAATGACATCTGGAATAGATAGTAATTTTAGAAAGTTATTTAATTACATTTCAGGCAGAAACGATACTCAAGAGAAAATTAAAATGACAACTCCAGTTACTCAAGTTGAGAAAAATGGAAATATGAGTATGCAATTTTATTTACCATCTAAATTTAACTCAGAAAATGCACCAAATCCAAGCAGAGAAGACGTTAAAATAGTTAATATTGAAGGAGGATACTACGCGGTGCTGAGATATTCTGGACGAGCTTCAGATGGAAATTTTCTTAAGCATAAAGAAATTTTAGAAAAAGAGTTACAAAAAAACAATATATCAATTATAAGCCCACCTATTAGAGCAACCTATGATAGCCCATTTACCCTTCCAATGAATAGAAGAAACGAGGCTATGTTTAAAGTTGAATTAAATTGATGAAATTAAAATTTAAAGCAATGGTGTTATCTTGTATGGATCCACGATTTCAACATTTGGTTCATAATCATTTAAAGAAAAAAAAATTAACAGGAAAATATAGTGCATTCACAATTGCAGGTGCAGCTATTGGTGTTACACATAATAAATTCAAAAAATGGCATCAAACGTTTTATGACAATTTAGGAACTTCTATTCAATTACATAAAATAGAAAAATTAATTGTAATCAATCATAAAGATTGTGGCGCAGCTAAAATTGCTAATGGAAATAAAGAATTTAGTCCGGTAAATGAAAAAAAAATTCACAAAGAGTCGTTTTCTAAAATAAAAAAACAAATAAAAAAAAGATTTCCAAAATTGAAAGTAGAATTAAATTTAATTTCTTTGGATAGTAAAATTACTAAATTCTAATTATTGATTTCTTATAAGAGGATAAACTTTAGGATTTAGATATTTTAGGTTTGTTAGCAATATTAAAATTAAAGTGACAAAGCCAATTGAAAATCCTAAATAAATTAAAACTTTAAAGTCAAACATCCACACTAGCTCAAAAATATTTTCCATAATAAATTTTGAACCAATCACTGCAAAGAATATTGCAATTAAAATTACAGATTTAAAAATAATGATGAATTCAATTAACGATGAAAAAACAATTTGTTTTTTTGAAAAACCTAAAATTTTAAAGACTAAATTTTGATATTCTTTTACTTTTCCTTGAACCATAATTGCACTTGAAATCACAATTAAACCAATAACAATAGTAACTGCTGAAATTAAAGTAACTGCAATAAATACCTTATTCAAAACAGCTGTAACTTTAGATAAGTAATCTGCAATTTTTATCATTGATAAACTCGGCATGATTTCAAGCATTTCAGTTTCATCAAATTTATTTGAATTAAATTTTGCAGTAGCTAAATATTCATGAGGTATGTTTTTTGCAAATTGAGGATTAAATAACATTGCAAAGTTGATGCTTAAATCTCGATAATCTACTTCTCTAAAATTAATGACCTCTCCATCAATTTCACGCCCATAAACATTTAAAGTAAAAATATCACCTAACTGGATATTTAAATCTTTAGCAACTTTTGCATCTAAAGATATTTGAAGTTGATTAGGGTTTGATAAATCCCACCAATCACCTTCTAAAATTGGATTATCTTCAGGAACATTTTCTACCCATGATGATCTTCGTTCGCTACCAATTACCCAATAACTATCATTATCTGGTTTAATATAAGTGTTAGGATCCACACCATTAATTTTAACAATTCCAGAGGATACCATTGGCACAATTTCAATAGATGCATTTGGATCCATATTTAAAATACCTTGCTCAAATTTTTCTCTTTCTCCTTTTTGAATGCCTACGAAGAAATAATCAGGTGCAATATCAGGAATAGATTTAGCAATTTCTCTTTGAAAGTTTGTACCAACTAAAGCCAACGTTAATAATAAAGTAACCCCTAAGCCAAGAGACATAACTGTAATGGGAGTTATACTTTTTGTTTGGGTAATATTTTTAATTGAAACTTTTAAAGAAATTATTGAACTAGATTTGAATTTTTTTAGGAAAAAAATGATTAATTTTGAAAGTAAGAAAAATACAATTAAACACACAAAAAAAGCAGCAAAGTAGCCCAAGCTATAAGAAGGCTGTTCAGATCCAACTGTGAATAATAAAATTAAGATAGATAATAAAACAAAGCTAAGAACAACTGATCTCTTAGAATAATAAAATTGAAGGTTTTGAAATACGTTTCTAAATAAATTAGACGCTTTTACTTGATCAATAGAACTGATTGTTGGGATAGAAAAAATTACTAGAACCAATAATCCCACTAAAAATATTTTTAAAAAATTTAGTAAAGAAAACACTGGATAAACATTCAATCCTAATCCATCGGATAAATATTTATCTGCTATTGGTACAATTAAAAAACTCGATCCATAAGCAACAACAGTGATAATAAATAAAAGTATAAATAACTGCAGATAATATAGAGTTTTAATATTACCTGAATAAAAGCCAACTGCTTTTCGTACAGCTATCGACATATTGTTTTGATTAATAAAAGAAAGCAAAGTATTTGCTATTCCAATACCCGCTATCAACATTGCACTGATAGATACGAGAGATAAAAATTGAGAAAAATTATTAATAATTCTCTTTATACCACTTGCAGAATTTTCAGGATATCTAAGTTTAACTTTTTGATCGTCTTTAAAGATTTCTTCAATTCGTTGTTCAATTTCTTCTGGCTTATCATTGTCATTAAACTTTACTTTATATTCATAGTTTAAAAAGCTTCCAATTCCATTTAGTTTTAAAATTTCTAAAGTTTGTTTTCCTGCTAAAGCCCAATCGCCAAATGCAACAAATCCGCTTACATCTGGTACTGATTTAATAATTCCAATTACTGTAAAATTTTGATCTTGAACTTTTACTGTTTCATTAATTCTTATATTAAGAGTTTTTGATAAACTTTCATTGATCAGGATAGTGTTAGGTTCTTTTTGCATTCTTTCATAAGCACCAATTGGTTCATAAACAACATTTCCATATAAAGGATATTTTTCATCCACAGTTTTAATTCTAGTAAATAATGATTTATTTTTTTCTCTGCCAGTAGTTGAAAGCATAGTACTGAACTCAATCATTTGAGAAACAGTTGCAAATTCTTTTACTTGGTTGACTAAATCTAAATTTCCTTGATTACGATTGTAATCAATCTCTAAATCTCCACCTAAAAGTGCTTTGGCATTATCATTAAGTTCTTTTTTAAGACTATCTTCAATTGTGAAAATAGCACTTAAGATAAAAAGACTTATAAATAGCGTAACAATGATACTAGAAATTTTATGATAATTTCTGCTTAAGTCTTTTAAAGCATATTTAAAAATTAAACTAAATTCTGAAGGATTATTTAATTTTTCCATCTTTAATTTTTATTTTTCTTTTAGCTTTGTCAGCAAGTTTAGGGTCATGAGTTACCATGATTAAAGAGGAACCTTCTTCTTTTACATACTTAAATAAAATATTTGCAATCATTATAGAATTTTCAGTATCTAAGTTTCCTGTTGGTTCATCTGCTAAGATTAATTCGGGCTTCATCGCTATTGCCCTGGCGATAGCAACCCTTTGTTGTTCACCACCTGATAATTGACTTGGTAAATTATTAAAACGATGTTTTAAACCAAAACGATCTAATAAAATTTTAGCCTCTTTTTCTGGTTTTTTATAATTATTAAGTTCAAGCGTTAAAGCAACATTTTCAACTGCTGTGTAATTAGGAATTAAATAAAACGACTGAAATATTATTCCAATATTTTTCTTTCTTACCTCAGATACTTCGTCTTCACTAAGGTTTGTTATTTCTTGATCATTAAAAATTATTTTACCAGAAGTAGGTTTTTCTAAGCCTCCAATTAACATTATTAAACTTGTTTTACCTGAGCCACTTTCTCCAACTACTGATACAGTTTCTTTTTTCTTAATATTTAAATCAATATTCTTTAAAACACTGATACTATCTTTACCAGTTTGGTATTTGAGATTTATTTTTTTTAATTTAAGAAGAGCACTCATGAATAAAACTATATTTATTAAAATTTTGATATTCTTTCTAGTGCACATAAACGCAAGTGCAATAGAAAAGGTAGTTTTATTCGGTGATAGTTTGATGGCTGGTTATGGATTACCTAAAGAACATCATTTATCAATAGTTTTAGAAAACAATCTTAAGCAAGCTGGTTTAAATATCAAAATTATAAATGGAAGTGTCTCTGGAAGCACATCATCAGGTGGATTGAATAGGGCAGATTGGAGTTTATCAGAGCCAGGTATTGATTTAATTATTTTAGGATTAGGAGCTAATGATATGCTCAGAGGAATTCAACCAGAGGAAACAGAAAGAAATTTAGAACAAATAATAAAAGTTGCTCAGAATAAAAAAATTAAAATTATTTTAGCTGGAATGGTAGCGCCAGATACACATGGGGAAAAATATAAAAAAGAGTTTGATGCTATTTATCCAAAGTTATCAAAAAAGTATAATTTAGCATTAATCCCATTTCTTCTTGAAGGTGTGGCACTTAATCCAAGTTTGAATCAACAAGACGGTATACATCCCAACAAAGATGGAACAATTAAAGTAAGTGAAACAATAAAAAAAAGTATTATTAATATAATTAATTAAATGAAAATCATTCTTTCAATATTTAGCTTATTATGTTGTCTTAGTTTTGCTCAAGCTCAAAATACAAATATTACCCTAAATTCTGATTTGAACTTAAATTGTAAATTTGAAAAAGTAATTTTAAAAAATCCAGAACATAACTTTGAGTCTTTCACAAAAGATCAAATTAAAAGAGAAGATATTAATAAGTTAATAATCGAGTCTAAAACACCAGACGTTTTAAATGTTAAAAATTTATCAGAATTTTTTAATAAAATTGATTTAGAGGTTAAAATTTCGAATAAAGATATATTCTTAATTCAAGCATTCGATAAAGAGAGGAATTATTCAGAGTCTGCAGTCTATACTAGAAAAACTGGTGAACTTATTCACGAAATCACAACCAATATAAAACAAGAGGAAAAAGAAAAAGATATTTCTTTTTATAGTTGTAAAAATAACAACAAAGACACTTAAGACCAAAGACTCTAATTCTAATATTTGATAATATCTAAATATGAAGAAGTTATTCTTAGTAATTTTATTTTATTTATTTTCACAAGTTAGTTCTTTAGCAAACGAAAGAGATACTAGACTGAACCAATTATTTAATGAGTTAAAAGCAAATAAATCAAAAGTAGCTTTTATAATTGAACAAGAAATTTGGGCCTTGTGGAGCACCCATCCAACAGATGAAAAACTTACTGCAAGATTAGAGGAAGGTTCTCAATTTGTGAGAGATCAAAACTATATAAAAGCAAAAGATATTTTTACTGAGGTTATTAATCTAGATCAAAGTTGGGCTGAAGCTTGGAATAAAAGAGCAACTGTGCTTTATATGCTAGGAGAATTTGAAAAATCTCAAAATGATATAGATCAAGTATTAGCCTTAGAACAAAGACACTTTGGAGCTTTAGCAGGGCAGGGTTTAGTAAATATTCAGCTAAAGAATTATGAAAAAGCAATAAGAAGCTATGAGCAAGCGCAAGAAATTTACCCTGCTATGAGATCACCAAAAATAATGATTAAGCAAATAGAAGAATTAATGAAACAACAAACAATATAATGTGTGGAAGATACGTAGTAAAAAACCCCGTAACAAAAACAAATAAATTAGTAAAATCTGCAATTCAGGTTGAAGATACTGAAAACTATAACGCTCATCCATATCAAAAACTGCCTGTCATAAAAAAATATAAAAATGGAAATACTTTAGAAAATCTACAATGGGGTTTGGTTCCAGGATGGGCTAAAGACAAAGATTTTAAAGCTTTGATTAATGCAAGACTTGAGACCATTGACGAAAAGGTTTCATTTAAAAAATTGATAAAAAACAACCGATGTGTTGCAGTTGCAGATGGTTTTTATGAGTGGAAAAGGGAAGAGAAAGAAAAAACTCCTCATTATTTTACCCGTGAAGATACAAATCCTATTTTTTTTGCCGGTATCTTTGAAAATGATCAGTTTTGTTTAATTACAGAGGAAGCTAAAGAAAATATAAATGAAATTCATCACAGACAACCGGTTATTTTAAATCAAGCTGATATTAATCGTTATTTAAATTTAGAATTACAAGGTTCTACATTTTTAAAGGAACGTAAAATTCCTAATTTAATTTTTCATGAAGTATCAAAAGATGTTAATAAACCTACAAATAATAGCGCTTCTTTAATTCAAAAAGTTTAATTAGTCTCTAAAATTAACAAAATCAATTGGAAGACCTATATCAATTCCTTTGATTGCAGCTATGGCTTCTTGAAGATCATCTTTCTTTTTGCCATCTACTCTTAATTCATCGCCTTGAATTTTAATCTGAATTTTAAGTTTAAGTTTTTTAATATCAGCAATAACTTTTTTAGCATTTTCTTGGCTAATACCTTCTTTTAATTCACTGACTTGTCTAATGGATCCTCCTGAAGCTCCTTCAGAGCTTTTAATCTCTAATACTCTAGGATCTACTTTTCTTCTAACTAAATGGGTTTGTAATAATTCATTTACTTGCTTTAATTTTAATTCATCAGGGGCAATGGTAGTCACCGTTTTATCTTTTCGTTCAATTGAAATATGAAGTCCTTTAAAATCGTATCGATTACTGATTTCTCTTAAACAATTAGCTAAAGCATTATCAAATTCTTGATAATTAATTTTGCTTATTACATCAAATGACGGCATTATTTCTCTCTATAATAATGTAATTTTCGATTATTTTATAATTAAAATTTGTTTACCTGGAGTAGAAAATATAATACCGTTTAACCATGAATCTTAACCTTTTTACTCATTGTCATAGACTAGCTAGAGTTGGTTTGAGTACTAAGTTATCATCTAATCTATTTAATTTATTACTCAAAAAAATAGACTGTAAAAATCATATAAATTCTTCAACACCCACGAAATTGTAATCACTTCTTTATTTAAAAAATTAATTTTAATTAAAGGAGAATTATGGAAATAAAAAATATTGTAAACTTAAGAGATTACCCAATTGATCAGACAGGATCTAGAGAGTATCAAGATTTAATTGCTAAAAATAGAAAGCTACTTGATAAAGATGGATGCTGTGTACTTCCAAAATTTGTACTTAGCGAATCTTTGAAAAGAATGAAGGAAGAAGTTGAAAGAAATCTTCCTAAAACTCATTGGACTAAAGATCATCATAACCCTTACTTTTCAAAAGATGATGAAAATTTATCTAAAGATCATCCAAAAAGAGTTTTTTCATTTCGAGAAAGCGGATACATCAATTCAGATGATTTAGAAGAGCAATCTGATTTAAATAAAATTTACGAGTCTGAAGAAATGCTAAAATTTGTTTCAGATAGTTTAGGAGTTTTTCCTCTTTATAGATGGTCGGATCCTTTAGGAAAAAATCCATATAGTATCATGCATAAGGATCATTACTTTCCTTGGCACTTTGATGGAAATGAATTTACTTTAAGTATTTTAGTTCAAAAAGCTGAAAAGGGAGGATTGTTTGAATACTCACCTGATTTAAGAAGTGTTGAAAATGAAAACTTTGATGAGGTTACTAAAGTTCTTCGAGGTTCAAGAGATAAAGTTAAATCATTAGACCTTCAACCAGGGGATCTTCAAATATTTAAAGGAAGATTTTCAATGCATAGAGTTACAAAAATAGAAGGGAATACTTCTCGTTACATTGCATTACCAACATATGTAAAAGATAATTACAGAGTAAACAAACCAGAGCACTCTAAACAAGTTTACGGTAAAGCACTTCCAATTCATTATGAGCGAAATAATGTTGAAGTAGATGGGTTAATGGATTGATATGAAAATAGGTTTTATTGGTTTAGGAAATATGGGGATGCCAATGGCATTAAACTTACATAAATCTAAAAAAATAGATTTATTGGGTTACGATGTAAGTCCTAAATCTTTAAAACAATTTAAATCTAAAAAAGGTAAAGCAACAAGCTCATTAGATGAATTAATCAAATTTTCTGATGTAATTATCACCTGCGTTCCCGGACCAAAACAAATTAAAGCATTATCAATTGGTAAAAGTAAAATCATACATCAATTAGGTAACAATAAAATTTGGATTGATTGTTCTACCAATTCTTTAACTTGCTTTAATCTTTTAAAACAAAAGTTAAGTAAAAAAATAAATCAATTTGTTGATGCAACGATATCAGGTGGAAATTTAAAGGCTCAATCAGGAGATTTATCAATATTTATTGGTGGTAATAAAAAGACAGTTAATAAGCTTAAGTTTGTTTTTAATATATTGGGTAAAAATATTTATTATCTAAATAAACCAGGTGCTGGTTATGCTGCTAAAATTGCACAAGTTAGCCTTTGTTATTTAAATTATTTATCACTCTCAGAATCGCTGATGCTTGGGGTAAAGTCAGGGATTAAACCAAAAACAATGTTAGAGATTATCGATAAAAGTGCAAGTGGTGGTTATACTTCAACAAGATACGGCCCTAACATGATCAATGGAGACTATGATCCATCTTTCTTTTTAGGTTTATCGATGAAAGATTTAAATCTTGCTAATGAAATTATTAAACTTCAAAAATTAAAACTACCAATAATGAACTTAACTTCAAAAATTTATAACAAAGCAATTAAAAAATATGGACCAAATTCTAATCACTTAAAAGTGATTAAACTTTTAGAACAAAATAATAAATTAACTTTTTCAAAGGAGGGAAGATGAAAAACAATATAAGCGAAGCAGATTGGAAAGTAAGAGTAGATCTTGCAGCCATGTTTAGATTAACCAACATGATGGGTTGGGATGATACAGTTTGGAACCATATCACCGCAAGAGCACCTGGAACAGATCATACTTTTTTTATGCATGAGATGGGCTTGTTATATGAAGAAGTAAAAGCATCAAATTTAATTAAAGTTGATGAGCATGGTAAAGTTTTAGAAGGACCTGAAAAAGCTAATACTGCAGGTTTTATTATTCATAGTGCTATTCATCTAAATCATCCAAATGCTAAATTTGTCTTTCATGCACATCCTCCTTCAGCTTTAGCTGCAACGGCATTGAAAGATGGTATTCCTCATTTAGTTCAAGATAGTTCAATGCTTTATGGAAAAGTTGGTTACCATGAGTGGGAAGGGCTATCGATTAATAAAGATGAGAGAGTAAGAATTGCTGAAAACATGGGAGACAACAAGGTTTTAATCATGAAAAACCACGGCCTTCTTACTGTTGGTGCAACGGCAGGAGAAGCTTTTATGAATATGTATTATGCAATTAGAATGTGTGAAGTTGCAGTACAAGCAACTGCATCAGGTTTACCTCTTGAAAGAGCAACAGAAGAAATGTGGAAATTATCTCAAAAACAATATGATTTATTTTCTCCAGGTTTAAACGAGTGGCCAGCATTACTTAGAAGATGTGATGCAAAAGACCCATCTTATAAAGAGTAATGACGAAAATTAATTCTTTAGATGATATTGTAAAGAATGGCCTTTGTATTGGCTGTGGTCTTTGTAAAAGTATTGCAGGAAATTCTCTTGAAATGGAGATGAGTGACAAAGGTAATTTAGAACCTAAAGAATTAACACCAATTACAAATGAAACTTTAGAGGAAATTAAAAAAGTCTGTCCTGGTGTTATTGCAGAAGGTCCTGAAAATCATGAAGAAAATGAGGGATCCAATAAAGATTTGGTTTGGGGAAATTATTTTGATTTATATTATTCATGGTCCACAGATCCAAAGATTAGATTTCAAAGTTCTACAGGAGGTTTGTTAAATGGTTTGTCTTTATATTTATTAGAAAAAAAGAAAGTTGACTTTATTATGCATACAGCAGGGGACAAAGATAACCCTATGCGAAACATTGTAAAATATAGTTATAATAAAGAGGACTTAATTAACTGTGAAAGTAGATCAAGATATGGTCCATCCTCACCTTTAAGTGAATTTCATAAAGCTTTAGATAAAAAACAAATCTTTGCTTTTGTTGGAAAACCTTGTGATGCAGGGGCCATCAGATTGCTTGCTAAATCAGATCAAAGAGTTGATCAGTATTGTAAATATATATTCACTCTTGTCTGTGGAGGCTTTCAAGAACTTACAAAATCACAAGAATTTATTGATAGCTTTGATGTTAAAGAACGAGAGTTAGAAGAATTTAGATACAGAGGATTTGGTAACCCTGGAAGAATGTATATCAAAACAAAAGATCAAAGAGAGTTTGATAAAGATTATAATTCTTTTTGGGGCGATGAAAGTAATTGGAAAGTTCCATTTAGATGTAAAATATGCCCCGATGCAATTGGAGAAAGTTCTGATATTGCAGCTCTAGATACGTGGAGAGGGGGCTCACCTAAAGGAGAAGATGAAGGTTTTAATGCTGCAGTGATGCGAACTAAAAAAGGCATTAAAGTTTTTAATGAAGCAGTAGAAAGTGGATATCTTGTTGAAGGAGATAAAGTAACCATTGAAGATATTAAAGATTTCCAACCCCATCAAACCAGTAAAAAACAAGCAGTTTATGCAAGACATCTTGGAATGAAAAATAAAAATGTGCCGTCAATTACAACTAAAAACCTTAGAATAGAAGAGTTGTATAATTTAAATGATGATGAGTTCAACAAAGAACAAGAGCAAGGTGTTTCAAAGAGATTAGGAAATTAAGAAGACATGACTTTGTTGTTTAATGAAACTCACCCCATACCAGTTCATGCTATTATGGCAATGATTGCTATAATTTTAGGTGGCATACAACTTTCTATGAAAAAAGGTGGAACCATTCATAAATTGTTAGGTCGTATATGGATAGGCATAATGATGTTTGTAGCAATTACTTCTTTTTTTATACATGAAATAAAATTATGGGGTGCTTATAGTCCTATACATTTGTTGAGTTTGTTGACAATTTTTACACTTGGTGTTGGTATTTATTATGTACGTGTTGGAAATGTTAAACGTCATAAACAAACAATGATTGCTTTATATTTTTTCGCCTTAATCGTAGCAGGTTTTTTTACACTTTATCCAGGACGTATCATGAATCAAATTTTGATAGGCTGAAAATACTAAAATTAAGATCTAATTTATACGTTTAAAGATTTTGTTAAATTGTATTTAGCTAACAATAAAAACATATCATTTAGAAACTCAACAGGTATATTTCTATCAAAACATGTTTTGCAGCTAAGATTATCTTTATTAATCAATACATGAGCAAAGGCTTTATTTACATTAGAAAAAGGGTTTCCAAAATCTAGTTTTTGACCCTCTGAAAATGAAACTCTAATTATATCACTTAGTTCTTGGGACATCTTTTCTGCATCTTCAAAATTACCGTTTGCAACATTATTACAAATTTCTCTTAAAATTTTTCCAAAACAATTAGCTGAGCTTAATAAAAATCCATCATATTTTCCGTGTGGTTGTAAATGATCAAAATAATTTTCCTCTGCTCCTCTTAAAAATATTAAATCATTAAAATTTATTCCAGAATTAACAACATCATCCTCACCACTAGTGTCCTTAAATAATTGAATTCTATCGTGAAAATTATCTTTTAATATTTTTAATGTTTCAGGTTCAATTTTACACTTTACTACTTGAGGTAATTGATAGATAGAAATTGGTAAATGTGTATTTTCAATGATACGCTTAAAATGTGAAATAATTTCTTCTTGTTTGATGTTTTCATCAACAGGAGCACATAAAGTTAATCCAAAAAAACCTGCAGAGGATCCATTCTTAATTATATATTTTTCTATGATATCTGTCCGTCTTAGAACATCTTCTGTTGTTTTTCCAAATGCTCCAAATAAAATTTTGTTATCTTTTTTAATTAAAGAATTATCATTTAATATATCTAACCAATTGATTATTAATTCATCAGTTAAATTCCATCCA